>NZ_VVIN01000179.1:0-1110 GCF_008711145.1 Arenibacter lacus | reverse complement strand
GGGGTAGAAACGGTAAATGATATCATTCCTATTACAAAGGTCCAAATTAGGATACCCGTAGGACTACTAGCTATAATACTATTGAGGATTAAAACAGCCACCATTAAGGATAAGCTTATTATTACCGCTTTCATGGGGCTGAATATTTCCGCCATTTTAGCACCGATAAAGTTCCCTACAACCATCCCGGATCCAGCGATGATCATAGCATAACTCACCGCGGTTTGTGTATGTCCGGATACCTCGGTTAACAAGGGAGCAATATAACTGTACCAGGCAAAGAAGCCACCAGTACCTACAATGGTCAATACAATTATCACCCATAGCTCTAGTCGCTTAAATACATTGAGGTCTTTCGCCATTCCTTCCGAAGAAGAACGTTCTTGTGCAGGCATCCAATAGTAAAGCGCAAGCATGGTAAACAAGCCCACAACTCCCACCGATATAAAAGATAGGCTCCAACTATAATGTTGACCCAAATACGTACCTAGGGGAACCCCCACCACATTGGCCACTGTTAATCCGGAAAACATCATGGCAATCGCCTGGGCCGCCTTTCCCTTTCTGGCCACTTTTCCTGCTACTACAGCTCCAATACCAAAAAAAGCACCATGGGGAAGACCAGATAAAAATCGGGTTACCAACATCATCCCGTAGCTATTGGAGAAGGCAGAAATGGTATTGAAAAGGGTAAACCACAACATTAGGAACAACAATACCTTATGAGCCGCCCACCTACCGCTAAACAAGGTTAAAGTTGGGGCCCCTACGACTACCCCAAGGGCATAGGCAGAGATAAAATGTCCGGCCTGCGGAATGGTAACATCCAGGGAACTGGCCACATTGGGCAAAATCCCCATGATAACAAACTCCGTCATCCCTATTCCAAATCCGCCCATTGCCAGGGCAAAGAGTGCTTTCTTATTTGTTTTATCCGTTTCCATATTCCTACTGTTCATTTACTATCGGTAATTATTTAATTCCTAAGGAACAACCGAAAGTCTTATTTGCTTCTTTACTACTATTAAAAGCCTGCAAAACTACAGCCTTTTAAAGGAATACTATTCTTTTTAACCAATCTTTATGTGCTTCTAGGCAAACGAACCCCAA
>NZ_VVIN01000178.1:0-1147 GCF_008711145.1 Arenibacter lacus | reverse complement strand
TACTGAACTGCTGATCCAAGAAATTAAGAAGCAATTTGCGTTGGACACCATGGTAGTTCGATTTAGCAGAAAGGTTATGCAGCAGAATCCGTTTGCGTACCAAGAAGGAGCGGTAGTTGGAAATCCACTCCCCGATGAGAAGGTCGTATTTGGAGAGTATGGGGTGCAATTCTACGCCTATACAAAATCTGGCCATAAAACGGGGTTCTTTCTAGATCAAAGACCCAATAGATTATGGGTGCAACAACATTCGGACAAGAAAAAAGTGCTGGATGTATTTAGTTATGTAGGTAGTTTCGGGATTCACGCTTTAAAAGGCAATGCCAAATCATTGACCTCCATAGATATTAGCGCCCCAGCCATGGAAGTAGCGGCCCAAAACATGACCCTCAATGGCATAGACAAATCGAGGTGGACTCCCATAGTCGCCGATGCTTTTATAGCCTTACAAGAACTAATAGATAAGCAAGCGCACTTTGATATTGTTATTATAGATCCGCCTTCCTTCGCCAAACAAGCTAGTGAAGTACCCAGGGCTCTAACACAGTATAAAAGATTGGCCCAGTTGGGTAAAGAGTTAGTAGCAAAGAATGGCACCTTGGTCTTAGGCTCCTGTTCTAGTCGCATTAGCTTGGACGATTTTAAGCAAGCCCACCAGGATGCAGGGATAACCCCTTATAATGGTTGGGAGTTTAAACACACTACCCTGCACGACGAGGACCATCCTATTACCTTTCCGGAAAGCGTCTATTTAAAAACAGTCTTTTATCAAAAAATAGATTAAACCTCCCCTACTACGTCTACTGATTTAAAGCGTTTTGAATTGGAAAATCACTTCTGTAAAATCCCCTTGATTTTCTTGTGCAAGAGGTCAGTTATCGCGTTGGCCATTGCTACAGCTGGCTCCTCTTTCCAAAGGCACACTGTACCTTTGTCTCTCGGCCCTGGGCGAACAAAAGAAACCGACGAAGGAGGTTCATGAATACCTTTAAAAATCAAATAAAACCCATTGATTTGCTACCAAAGTAGAATTAGGCCGCAAACAAAGATTAAAGCTTTTTTAAAATTTACCTTATCTGTAGAATAGGTTTTAAAAGCTCCGAGATCCAGCTTTTTATTTTTCTTAAAAAGCGCGGAGTTTTAAAAC
>NZ_VVIN01000177.1:0-1153 GCF_008711145.1 Arenibacter lacus | reverse complement strand
CTTAATTTTGGGTGTTGCAACATCCCAACTATGTTTATTCGTGAGGTGAAAAATCGTTCAGGAAGCACTAGTATTCAGATTATTAGCAAGGATTCCGGTAAATATAAAGTGGTCAAATCCATAGGGTGTGCCAACACGTTGCAAGAAATTGAGGCTTTAAAATTAAAGGCCAAACATGAGCTTGAAAAAATCAGGAAACAGTCTTCGCTGTTTGCATCTTCTACAGATGCGAAGGTCGAAGAGGCCTTCTCTCTGCTGAGCAATGCAGACATCAGAACTGTGGGGCCCGAGTTGATTTTCGGAAAGATCTATGATTCCATAGGCTTTGGTGCATTAAATGAGCCCCTGTTCAAAAATATTGTAGTTGCCCGTCTGGCATTTCCTTTGAGTAAACTCAAAACGAGTGAATACCTGTACCGATATCAAGGCAAGTCCATTGATGTGAATAAGATATACCGGTTTTTGGACAAGCTGAACAGCGAACTTGAGGAACAGGTCCGGCAAATAGCTTTTCAACACACCAAAAAGGTTTTGAACGGGGATCTGAGCATTGTCTTTTACGATATGACCACACTCTACTTCGAGGCCTCGGATGAGGATGACCTGCGCAAAACAGGATTTTCCAAAGATGGAAAGCACAGCAACCCACAAATATTCATCGGGCTTCTGGTAGGCTTGGGCGGCTACGCCATAGGGTATGAAGTTTTTGAAGGAAATACGTATGAAGGACATACCCTCATTCCTTTCCTGAAGAAAATGCAAGATAAGTTCTCCCTGAACAAGCCCATTGTCATTGCCGATGCGGGCTTGTTATCCAGAACCAATGTACAAGCACTGGAAGATAACGGCTATCAATTTATATTGGGCGCCAGGATAAAGAACGAGGATAAGGAGACCCAATCCCAAATCAAGGAATACGACTTTGAGCGAAACAACTTTTTTTGGCTGGATAAGGAAATAATAGATGAAGAAGGCATCGTAAGAAAACGTCGTCTGATCGTACACCATTCGGACAAAAGAGCCAAAAAAGACAGCTACAATCGGGAAAGAGGGCTTAAGAGACTGGAAAAACGCTTAAAATCCGGCAAGCTTACCAAATCAAATATCAACAACAGGGGCTACAATAAATATTTGAACATGGAAGGCGAAGTGA
>NZ_VVIN01000176.1:0-1166 GCF_008711145.1 Arenibacter lacus | reverse complement strand
TACAGGAAGCAGCCAAACTTCGGTAAGGTTTGTGGTCGTTATTTAGAAAAAGCCCCGGGAAGGATTCCGGGGCTCTATAATGGATGTTGCATCTATACTATAGCATCATTGATAGTCTGTGTCAGAATAAACGGATGCTTTTCTTGAGGGGGTAATCAAGGCCGAGACTATCCCATTTTTAACCACTAGTTTAGATTTTAACGCTCCGAACTGGTAACCGGTATTTTCCTCCCTTTCCGCAACTGTGATAAGCATTTTCAATATGTGGTTCGTTATCTCTTTCCAAGTCCAACTTATCTACATAGTCCACCATTAAGGCTAACACTTCCATCTCGATTTCACTGAATATTTTGGTCACTTCCTAAATCTATTTTTTCTTGACCGAGAATTGGCGAAACCATCAAGAAAACAACTAACAATAGAACTGTTATTTTTAATGATTTTGGTGTTATCTTTTTCATTATTAGCCCTTGGTGTTAAACTTTCACCATGAGTATAACATGAGTTACTTCACTTCAAAGCCATTCCGTTGTAGCTCCCTTTCAAAAAACTCTTTGTACGTTTTAAGAATGGGGGCTGCTTGCTTCGCGGCCGATTTATTCACATGGAGGCTTATCCTTACTGGTACATAGTGTTCGCTCTTTGTCTCCTTCTCAACCCATCTGCCTCCTCTGAAAAAGACGTATGGATTTTTGTGGTTTCCAGGGCACCTATCGTATAATCTAGGCCCTGCGATGCAGGATTATCATCCGCTATTTTGGTCATTATTTCCTGAGGGTCTATAGCATGTGCAAGCGAAACAATAGTATCATAGCTCATAGAAAGACGTTCTGCCGTACCGGGAATGATTATGGTTTCGGTGAGGGTGGTGCGATTGCTGCAGCTGCTTAGGAAAAGTATACTAACTAGGACGAGTGAGAAAAAGTGGTTCTTCATCTAAGAGAAAATTTCCCATTTGGTTATTATGGTTTCCAAATAGGTAGGTTATGGGTGGTTACAAGGCATCAAACTAATAACTTTTTAATCAATTCCACCTTCTTCCTTCGCATTTTTAATGAGAGCGACCTAGCGGAATGTCTAATTCCCCAAGCATTCCTTAATTAATCCGAAGTATTAAATTGATATCCAATACCGATAAAAAAGCGGACTTTATTGGTGCTGTTTAT
>NZ_VVIN01000175.1:0-1171 GCF_008711145.1 Arenibacter lacus | reverse complement strand
CTGACGGTTTCGTATAAACGCAGTTACGGACAAAAATAGCGAAAAATTTCAAACGAGGCACAGACTTTAGCAATTCCGAGTGGATTCGGACGTAGTCGAATCCGCCGTAATTGCGGTTATACATTGTTGGCAATAGTATTTTCAATCATTATTTCATTCAGTTTTTGAGTGTCAGATTCCGCAAACTCATTTAAGTCAAGCGTAATTATTTTTCCATCAGATTTTGTCAAAGTCAAGATTTTTCCATTCAGTTCAGTCGCTTTGATTTCGTCAAATCGTAATGATTTCCCAAGAAATGATTTGATTCGAATTATGATTCCTTTGTTATTCCATTGAACAGTATTTTTATACCAAAAGAGTTTACTGAAATATATGGCTTGTGATAAAAATCCAGTCGCACTTATATATTTATAGATTTTTTCATTTTCAAATTCAAATGGTTCAACTATTCCGATTACTATAAAAATCAATGATAAGATTATCAGTATAATCCAATAATTCCCTTTTCCTAAATGGTCAAAATGTATTCGTTTCATTTCCGTTCAGTTATATTATTGCCAACGTTAAGGCTATGATTTCGGTCTGGGAAATCCGTTAGGATTTTCTGGTAATGAAATCGTGCCGACTTAAAAGTAATGAATTTTATCTTTTGAATAATGCAAGACTGAATTATAGCCACTGTTGAACTAAACCTAAAGGTAGCTTCAAGCAAGATTTCCCCTGCTGTTCACTACCTTTAGGTATTGTCTAATTAATTCATTGTAAGTTATGAAAAAAAAGTAGTACCCTCATAGATAGGGCCTGTAATTCCGTTCCAGAATTTAATGAACTGTACCGTAAGTTAAGACGGTCTATCGAGCTTTCCGGTAAGAGCCAAAGTACCCTTACCAATTATGCGCGTTGCCTAGCGCATATATCCCTGCATTTTAACTGTAGTCCGTTGGATCTTGACCAGGAGCAGGTCTTGGATTACCTGCACGTTTTGAAATCCCAACGCAAGACTCCATCGGAGAGTTTCTTCAAGCATACGGTCTATGGGCTTCGCTATGCTTATCGCATTTTCGGTATGAAGGAGATGCGTGTGGTGCTGCCTTCGATAGAACGACCAAAAAAGCTGCCGGTAGTATTGAGCCACAATGAGGTGAGGCAGCTCCTCAAGGCCCCTAAACTG
>NZ_VVIN01000174.1:0-1228 GCF_008711145.1 Arenibacter lacus | reverse complement strand
GTCAGTTCGATTTCTATGACAATTCCAAACGATTTTTATAATAAGTTTTATTCTTAATAAGCGCCATAGCAATATGCAGTAATTTATTCCTAACAGCGTTTAAAACGCTCATTTTGTTTTTGCCTTCATCAACTTTTCTAAGGTAATAATACTGTAATTCATTTTCCATTCTAACAGCTCTCATGGCGGCCATTTGCAAAACGGTTTTGAGCTGCATATCCGCCATTTTAGAGACCCGTGGTTTGGTTTTTAGACTACTTCCACTTTGTTGTTCAAAAGGAACCACACCGGCAAAACAAGCTAGTTTTCTTGGGTCCGTCAACCGACTGAAACCATCGGTTTTAATGGCTATCATCCAGGCAGTAATATCCCCAATACCCGGTATAGTTTTTATCCTTTCTATTTCTTTATGCAATTTGAAATCGGCTTTTATTTCTTCCTTTATGAGGGTCTCAATTTCCCGAATATGCCCATTTATTTCTTTGATGCCCTTCTCACTAATTTTAATTAATCTTTTGGTCGACTTATTGAAAGCTACATTTTTTAAATCTGACAACTGCTGTTTTAAACCTCTTCTTTGTTTTATCTTCGATCGTCGCTGACTTAGTAGAATTTTCAGGGCCTTCACGGATTCACTAACTGGCTGCCAACATTCAAAATCCTGATAGTTTCTTTCAATAAAAACGGCTATGCGCTTGGCATCAACCTTATCATTTTTTCCTCGCACCAAGCCAATACTTCTTTTTATATGCTTTGGGTCAACCACATAAGTTTTAAAATCAATCCCCTTTAAGACCTCATAAAGATTAAAATTATAATAACCTGTATTCTCCATACAGATAAAGACTTCTAGGCCGATTTCTCCTATTCTTTTAAATAGTTTACTAATAGCATCTTCTTTATTTTTGATTTTGTGATAAGTGGTCTTTTCAGGCTCGATCACACAAAAATCTAAAGTGCATTTACTTACATCCACTCCGACAAAAATACTTTTCATAACTTTGTTTTGCTTTTATAGAAAGAGATGTTTTCATCATTAACTCGACTCCTTGATAATGGGCTTAAAATCCCGAATTTCTATTAGAGATTATTGATGAAAGTCTGAACTTAGGTCTAAATCGAACTATGAATTTTTTAAATTCTGAGTGACTATAGTGTACCTAAGTTCAGCTCTCTTTTATACGGTTAAACTTGAGATAAATATACTTATGCAAGTCTAAAGGAGTGA
>NZ_VVIN01000173.1:0-1252 GCF_008711145.1 Arenibacter lacus | reverse complement strand
TAATTTGATCGCATACCCTAATTCTTTAAACACGTTTAACAATTGGGTTTTACTCTCAGCTTCTTGTTGCAACAAATCGTTTAATTCAGTTTGTAAGGATGTCATTTTCTCATCAAAATCGATGTTTTCATCACGGTTTACAAACTCGATGTATTTACTTGGTACCAGGGAAAAATCTTTTTTGGCAACTTCGTCAAAATTGGCACTATAACAGTATTCCGGCACATCTTTATAATCTGTGTCATTTTGTTGCCAACTATGATAAGTAGCCGCTATACCTTGTATATGCTGTTCAGAAAATTGCGTGTACTTTTTCTCAAACGGTTCCCCAATTTGACGTAAATCCATAAACAAGATTTCATCTTGGCGGTTGCGATAGTTTCTGGTAACATCTGGCAATTCGACCGTTCTTTCGGTTTTGTTTTTATTCAGTATCCAAAGGGTAACACTAATATCCGTGGTGTAAAACATACTTCGTGGTAAAATCACAATAGCTTCTACCAAATTATTCTCAATGAGCTTTCTACGAATTTTATACTCATCACCGCCCCCAGATAAAGCTCCATTAGCCAAAATAAATCCTGCTACTCCATTTTCGGAAAGCTTACTTACCATATTTAAAATCCAGCCATAGTTGGCATTGCTTCTAGGAGGCACATCGTAGCCTCTCCAACGAGGATCGTCTAATAGCTCATCGTCACCTCTCCAATCTTTTTGATTGAAAGGTGGGTTGGCCATAATGTAATCGGCTTTTAAATCTTTGTGTTGGTCTTGTGCAAAGGTATCGGCGGCTTTCTCTCCTAAATTGGCAGCTATTCCACGAATGGCTAAATTCATCTTTGCCAATTTATAAGTGGTGTTCGTATATTCTTGGCCGTAGATAGATACTTCCTTTTTATTCCCATGATGGCTTTCTATAAACTTAATAGACTGCACGAACATTCCACCCGAACCACAGGCAGGGTCATAAATAATCCCTTTATAAGGCTCTATCATTTCGGCAATAAGGTTTACAATACTTTTTGGGGTATAGAACTCTCCCTTCCCTTTTCCCTCTTTTAAAGCAAATTTGGAAAGAAAGTATTCGTACACACGCCCCACAATATCTTGATCCTCATCTTTAAGCGTATCAATATCATTGATGTTGTCTAACAGTGAAGCCAGTTTAGATTTATCAAGACTTAATCGTGAAAAGTAATTATCAGGCAATGCACCTCTCAACGAAGGATTGTTTTTCTCAATGTTATGTAGT
>NZ_VVIN01000172.1:0-1264 GCF_008711145.1 Arenibacter lacus | reverse complement strand
TAAAGTTATAAATCTCAGAGAGTTGCTCTTCAATATCGCTGTTACTCATTCCTTTAACGTACAAAGAGACAATAACATTTTCTATGTCATCTACCATGTTCCGACGCTTTTGGACAATCATTGGGTTAAAAAAACCATTACGATCTTTGATAACTTTAATGGTATCCTCGCCGAAGGAACTTTTGATCTTCGTTTCTGAATAGCCGTTTCTGGTATTACCGGAAGCAGATTTGTGATGTTTTTGATAATCCAGGTGACCATCCAGTTCCCCTTCGAGCATTTTCTCAAGTCCTCTTTTCTGAATTTGTTTTAGAAAATTGCTGAGTTCTTCTCTTGATTTAAACTATCTCAGAAACTCATCATCAAATAGATCTTCCTTTTCATTTGTTGCGTAAGATTAGGAGCCCTGGTTTTTAAAGTAAAATTTTGTCTATATTTATGTGGTGTAAATCCTTTTCCGGTTTGCTATAATGAATAAAACTAATTAAACCAACATTACGAGCTAGGTGGAAAACATTTAAAAAATGAAAATCCAACATAAAAAAAGCCAGATTAATATTAATTTAATTTTTGGAATCATCTGGTTGAGTTATTTTTTCATTAGACTTTTAAATGACGAAGTTCATTGGATTGATTATGGTTGGCTTGTTATTTCCTTAGCATATTTCATCTATTATTTGTACCAAAAGAAATACAGCTACGTGACCATTGATAACGGAATCATAATTGTAAACGGTCCACTAGGGAAAAATCTGAATCTAATTGAAGTAAAACAGATAAAAAAGTTTGCGGGAGATTATATATTAAAATCTGACAATAAGGAATTGACTATTAACACACAATTAATAGACCCGAATTCACTCGCGACATTAAATGCGGAATTAGAAAAACTAAATGTTGAATGGAATTAAAAAACGTATTCCATGAGCATGAACATTTAGAAGGAATGTTAAAACCGATTTACCCAACCACCAACGTAACCCTTATTTCACTATTGATATGCTGATTGCTTCCTTTGAAGAGTTAAAAACTTTATAAATCTGAAACCAGACTTGATTGATGGATGAAAAAAAAAGCTCCATAATCGAGTAGATAAAGCGAAGTCTCTCCCCCGCCCGTATCGCACGGACTAGAAATGGTTACAAATATAGCACTCAGCTAAAAGTGGCACGAAACGAACCGAAATACTTACAATAACACCTTGATTCGTAATAAAAATAATAATATACATTAGCAGCTTCGTTCACTTGGCTAGTCCTAGAGA
>NZ_VVIN01000171.1:0-1265 GCF_008711145.1 Arenibacter lacus | reverse complement strand
ATGGAGTGGATACGGTAATCGATATCTCGGATTTGGAGACTGTGACCACCTTGGCGTTGAATGCAGACAATGTAAACTTGGACTATACGGACGAGGATGGAATTACCACACAGTTAGATCTTACCGCCATCGTAAAAAACCTGGAGACTGTGACCACTATGGTGGCCAATTTGGATGGCACCTTCACCTATAGGGATGAGGCTGGTGTGGATACCGTGATCGATATCTCGGATTTGGAAACTTTAACCAGTATAGCGCTTAACGCTGATAATACCCATATCGATTATACGGACGAGGACGGCATTACTACGCAGTTAGATTTTACCGCCATCGTGAAGAACCTGGAGACCGTGACCACTATGGTGGCCAATGCCAACGGAACTTTTACCTATAGGGATGAGGCTGGTGTGGATACGGTGATCGATATCTCAGACTTGGAAACTTTGACCACCTTGGCGTTGAATGCAGACAATGTAAACTTGGACTATACGGATGAGGATGGAACTACCACACAGTTAGATCTTACCGCACTTGTAAAGAACCTGGAGACCTTGACTACTATTGCCGAAACTGCCAACGGAACCTTTACCTATACGGATGAGGCTGGTAACCCAACGGTTATCGATATATCCAATTTGGAAACTTTGACCACCTTGGCGCTGAATGCGGATAATACAAATATCGATTATATTGATGAAGCGGGGAACATCAATAAAGTGGACCTGACCGCTGCGGTAAAGAACCTGGAGACCTTGACTACTATTGCTGAAACTGCCAACGGAACCTTTACCTATACGGATGAGGCTGGTAACCCAACGATCATCGACATCAATAATTTAGAGACCCTGACGAGCATTGCTCTGAATGGTGATAATACAAACATCGATTATATTGATGAAGCAGGGAATACCACTCAAGTAAACTTGACGGCTGCAGTTAAGAATTTGGAGACCTTAACTACTATTGCCGAAACGGCCAACGGAACCTTTACCTATACGGATGAGTCTGGTAACCCAACGGTTATCGACATCAATAATTTGGAGACCCTGACGAGCATTGCTCTGAATGCGGACAATACGAACATCGATTATATTGATGAAGCGGGGAACATCAATAAAGTGGACCTGACCGCTGCGGTAAAGAACCTGGAGACCTTGACTACTATTGCTGAAACGGCCAACGGAACCTTTACCTATACGGATGAGGCTGGTAACCCAACGGTTATCGACATCAATAATTTGGAGACCCTGACGAGCATCGCTCTA
>NZ_VVIN01000170.1:0-1288 GCF_008711145.1 Arenibacter lacus | reverse complement strand
GAGAGCAATTCCTTGAATAGATGCTGGTACACAAAGGCTCTGGAGAGCCGGTAATAAATTCTTCTTTTGGTTATTTTAATGGTAGCACCTATTTTCAGCAGGTGAGTCCTAATGCTGCTGATCTGCCATTTTTTGGCTTCTTTATAAGAAGTTTTTTGGATGTTTGTCTTCAAGATCAAAAACAACTCATAAGCAAGACTACTTATAAGCAACCGGAAGAAATTTGCCCAGAAACTGTGATTGGATAGCCGATCAGAAAAGCACATGTTCTTTACTTCTTTGATGCGATTCTCGCTGGCTTCCCCTCGCTTTACATAAAAGCCAAAATAAATTTCCCGAGCCTCTTGGGCTTCCAGATTGCTAACGATATGTCTGATGTTCATGCCAAGGCCAGTACTTTCTATTTTGGAGTAACACTGTTGAGATTTGTGCCAACTGCCGGCTTTATAATCAAAGTTTATAAAGTGTTGGTGTTTTTTGCCCTTGGACTGGTAAAGAAGTTTTACCGCCCGCTCCACCCTTGCAGTCCTTCTTTTGAGCACCTCATTACTGGCAAGTCCTATGGCGTAATATAAATTGTAATCATCTGCCAATTTATAAAAGGGTGCTGAAGAGAATCCGCTATCAGCCCGAATGGTAATCTTCATCTGGGGATAAACTTTTCGGATTTTCGAAATTACCCTTCTTAATATGCCAACATACCACTTATTAGAATGACTGTTCCCGGGACGAAGTATCGGCACGATTATTTGACCGGTATCCCCATCGTGGAAAAAGAGTTCATTATACATAAACTTCCCATAGTAGCCATTGAACATGGATAGCTGCTGTTTACCGTGGGTGGGATCATCGGTGCCATCGATATCTATAATGATACTGCTGCGTCCTGTTAAACTCGATACGTACCGATCAATCCAGCCATAACATAAGGCGAAAATGGAGCGCTTATCCAAACTGTTTTCAAAACGAGAGATGGTGGGTTGAGAAGCCAAGTCCCCATCCAGAATATCTTTATACAAAGGATCGTGTTGCAGGTGAAAAACATCATTAGCATCCTCATATCCCTGCATTAGCATAAATACGCGTTGCTTTAAAAGTTTCTCTTTCGTATGGGTGACTAAGATGGGATTGCGACTATCTGGAATAAATTTACTGAAATACCTGATTAACTTGTGTTCCCGCTCTATTTTCTCCAGCAAAACCAGAGAACCATCAGAACTTATTTCTTCTGCAGAAAAATCTACGGAAATTGATTTTTTACCTCGGTAGAAAACTGTATTTTTAGTAC
>NZ_VVIN01000017.1:0-59847 GCF_008711145.1 Arenibacter lacus | reverse complement strand
GTCCGTAATCTCAAAACGATAGGTACCAGCAGTAGCGGTGGGGTAGCTAAAGTTGGTCAATCCAGCACCCACAGCGGTAGTGGCACCATAGGCAGCTCCATCCACGCTCACTCGATAACTATAATCCGCATACCCGCCGTTGATGGTTACGTCTATCACAGCATCCGGGGAAGCGGTACAATCCAATTCCTTGGTAGTCGTGGCCGTGGCCGTCAGTTGTGGTGCTACTTCAACCGTATTGGTTGTAACGTTACAACCATAGGCATCCCATACCTCCACGGAATAGGAGCCAGGGGCCAAGTTGTTAAATACATTGTTGTTCTGCGCCGGACCTCCGTTAAGGCTATAGGTATAAGGACCAACACCTCCCGAGGCAGTAGCGGTAAGGCTAACGCCACTACCCGCTACATAACAACGGTCCGTGGTGGCCGCCAAGATAGCCGCAGGGTCGCTTGGATTCGTAATATCAAAAGGTTCGGTCACTGTACAACCACCGGCATCGGTAACGCGGATGGTGTAGGTGCCTGCTTGACTTAATCCGTTGAATACATTGCTAGACTGTGGTCCTAGGACCACGGTATTTGGTTGTACCAACTCATAGGTATACCCTCCCCAGCCCCCAGTAGCGGTGATGGTCACCGATCCGTCGGCATTACAGGTCAATGGGGTAAGGTTATAGGTAAAGGCTAGGGGGTTGGTAGGCTCGCTCACCGTAACCGTGGCCGTATCCGTACAGTTGGTAGTTTCGTCCGTAACCGTAATGGTATAGTCCCCGGCTACAAGATTCGTTAAATTGATGGTGTTAGCAGACTGTCCTGTAATGGCAGTAGCTCCATTAATTGAGTAGCTGTACGTGGTGCTATAGTCACTTACTTCAAAATCTATGGCTCCGTCCGCACTTCCTAAACAAGTTACATTATTAATTAGGGTACCATTTACCAGAATAGGATTTACGGGAGCAATGGTATAGGTCTCCATATAGGAACATCCTTTACTATCGGTTACTCTAAAAGAATAAGTATCGGGTGCCAAATTGTTAAAGGTGGCGGTCTTACCAGAGGCAGTAGTTGCAGCCATGGCTATGGGGGCAATAATCTCTATGGTTAAGGGATCAATACCGTTTAATGCAGTTACCGTAACATTGGAGGTTTGGGTAGGGCAGTTTGGAGCTGTAGATGAAAAGCTTAAATCGGTAGGCTCATCCATCGGATCCAATACAATGGTATTGGTAACAAAGGTACATTGGTTAGCATCTCTAATGGTAATATTGTAACTCCCGCTACCAAGGTTAGAAAAAGTTTCGGAACCTGGGCCTGATACAAAATTCACCCCATCTATACTATAGGAATAGGGTGCAGTTCCACCAGTAACATTTTGGGCTTCTATGATTCCATCTTGAAGACAGCTATAATCTTGCACAAGAACAGCATTTCCAGAAATTCCGGCAGTTTGCCCCCCAATGGTGAAATTCTCTATAAAATCGCAACTATCGTTCCCCTTGCTTTGGGTCAAGGTTACGGTATAATCGCCCTGCGGTAAATTGGTAAAGGTCCCTGAAGAGTTGGTGAACATTCTACCATCGGGATAGGTAATAGTAAAGGTTACATCGTATCCATTCCTTGCCGTCATATTATAGGTAATGGCCCCATCTTCCGCCCCAAAGCAGCTTTCATCGGATACCGAGGTGGTATATTCCACCTCTGGAACCAAATCAATATTAACCGTATTGGAAAGTACGTAACAGTTGTTCCTATCTACCACTACAAAGGTATAATCCCCCGGCTCCAGAATATCAAAAATCTGTCGGCTTTGAAATTGGCTTGGGGGTATAGTGGTGACATTGGGATAGGAGATAACCGTATTCCCGTCATCATCCACATAAGACCAAATAGCATAGGTATGTGGTGTTTTACCCCCATAAGAGTCCATAAGAATATTACCCTCCCTACAGCTAATATGTTGGGAAATTCGGGCATTTAAGGTTAAATCGGCCTCACTGAGAACGTTCACCTTTTCTTCATAGAAACAACCATCATCAGTACGTACACGGATAATGTAATTGCCTGCATTTAAGTTTTGAAAGGTAAAGTTGTTGTCCGGTTGGGCAGTCTCCCTGTCCATTAGGGTGCCATTGCCACCGTTACTGCCATCGTCCAATCTTATTTCGTACTCATAATTGGCACGGACATTAAGCGCTTGGATGTTTATGGAACCCAAGTCTGTACAATTAGCAGGGGTGCTAGTGATATTTACTTGTAATGCCCTATTTCGTATTCCAATATCTGGGGTAGTAAATTCACAGGAACCGTCAATGGGTTCTCCCGTATTGGGATCTAATTGCATAATACCCACTCGGTAAGCCCCGTTGGTATTAATGTCAAAACTAGGTCCGTTATTGGCACTGTAGGGTACTTCAATAGAATTGGTAGAAAGGTTATATAATTGGTACCCATATCCATTAGGTAGGTTAGTAACGGTAATATTTCCAGGGGTAGTACATATAATATCATTGGAGGTATATTGTATGTCCAGATTGTTTTGGAATACATTGAAATAGAACCTACTAAAACACCCTCCCTGGTAATTTACTACCAATCGGTATTTTCCCTCCTGATTTGCTATAAAGCTATCGCCTACGGATACTTGGTTCCAAGTACAGGTTGCATTTTTGTTCCCACAGTCGTCCCCCGAATCCGCACAGCTACCTTCCACCAACCTTTCCCATACCATACTCTGGGCATCGGCAATATTTACTTGGATCAATTGGGAATCGTTCACCCCGCACAGAAAAATCTTGGGCAAGGGGCTGCCATCCACGGAACAGCTCACAATCTCTCCCTGTACGTCGTTGGTTGGGTCAGTATCGCTATTGCTATTGTTGAAAAAATCGACAATAGGATTTGTTTGGGTGGTCCCAAATCGCTCTACGGTCAACACCTCTTGAAAACCTTTACAGGGATCGGCCACTATTTTATCAACAATATAGGTGCCAATATCCCGAACCACAAAGGTACTAAGATCATTATCCGGATCTCCATCGGTTATCAAAGTATCGGCGGCATCCAATACCCCGTTTCCGTTTTCGTCCTTATACCATTTATAATCATCAAAACCTTTTCCGGCTTCCAACACCACTTGTTCCCCACAAAGTTGCACGGTTCTGGCAAAAGAGCAGTTGGAAAGATCGTCCAACAAAAAGTTGGTAGCTCCAGGAGTGGCAAAACCACATCCATCAAACTCGTACACGGAAGGATCATCGCTAATTACGTTACTGTTCAGTCGGCCTCTATAGGTAGAATAGGCCAAATTCTGAATAATATCCGAACAGGCATCTATGAAATCAAAACAGTTTTCCGCTACGGTAACCCGCATGCGAATACTATTGGCCGAGCGTCCTTTGGTCACCAAATTATTTGGAATAGTGAATATCACCGTCCTAGTAGCCGGATCGAAGGTATAAGTTACCCCTGCTGGTAGTATGAGGTTGGCCTCGTCCAGGGTAACATTTACAGGTAGAATATCCTTTATGGTATAATTTTCCGCATCATCGTTTCCCACATTTTGGAATTCCAATACGTAATCTAAGGTCTGGCCTAGGTTTACCCCCTGTCCGGTAATATCATTGCCCGCAATATCCTCTACGGTTTTCTTTAGGTTGATAACGGGTTCTATGATTTCTACATCAAAGGAAGTAAAGAAAATATCATATTTGTCCTGGGAGGAACTTGCACGTAAAATGGCCCCGGTTTCATTGTTGGGGATCACCCCATTGAGGGGGTTGTTGATATTAAATAAATCCACATCCCACCCCAGGGTGTTCACTGAATTTGGATTTCGATCGGTTACTAGAGCGTCACCACTGGTAATATTACTATTGAAGAAATTATTCGCAGGATTTACAGTGTTTCCTAATGGCGTAAACGACGCCATGGAGTTCGCTTTAATGGAGAGTCCGTCCCCACCAATTCTATTATCCCCCTCTAAGGCTGCCACCCCAAGTTGGGCTAATACCGGAAAAGGAGCGGGTAGGGTAGTAAAGCCATTGAACGGTATATCTACGGTCTCTCCAGATTTTATCCCGGCATAACCATCAAAGGTGGTGATAAATTTTCCTGGTAGATTGGGATTCTCGTAGACCACTACCATTTTC
The DNA here is from genome assembly GCF_008711145.1 of Arenibacter lacus. Taxonomy (NCBI): domain Bacteria; kingdom Pseudomonadati; phylum Bacteroidota; class Flavobacteriia; order Flavobacteriales; family Flavobacteriaceae; genus Arenibacter; species Arenibacter lacus. The sequence goes on along the minus strand of NZ_VVIN01000017.1, from coordinate 55,697 downwards.
CAACCCCCGGATACCCCGCCAGAAATAGCATCACCGGAACTCGCTTTTACATTAGCAACAAAATACTCCCCATTGGGATCGGCCAAGCTGGTAACTATGGAGGTAACATCCTTATAACAGGCATAGGGACTATAATAATCAAAATCGGCATCCCCTTCCCCATCAAACAATATCTCATCTGCCGTTAAATCCTGATAGGTCCCGCCTGGGACCTTAAATTTTAATTTATCAAAACCACTTCTGTCATCTTCCTTAAAAACCGCAGACCAATAAAGACCCGCATAACGCACCTTGGCACAACTGATATCGGGAACCGTTAGGATAGCACTACTACTACTAAAGGTAGAGGGATCCCCATCGATATCGATATACTGCATATCCAGGTTGTCATTGTATTCCGAAGCGTTCCCTGTATCATTGTAAGGATCATTGGGGGATACTGCAGGGTGATGGATTGTTTCGCGCACCCATCTTCCATTTCTTCTTACCCACCTTCTTTCTGTATAGGCCTCAGATTCCCTATTGACAATATTATTCGCAATAAAAGTAATATCACCCCGTAATTCATCCTCATAACGAACCTCAAAATCGTTTTTCACCTGTGAAACCACAGTAAAAGTACCCAACAGTAAAAAACAAGTTAAAAACAGATGTTTGAAGGATATTGGTTTCATTTGCAAACGGGTTTGGTTGTAAAAAGCGCCCTATTCAAAAGAGGACAGATGCTAAAAAAAGGTGTTTTCAATAGTTTTAAACCATTGAATCAGGTAGTTATAACCACCCGAAACACCTACTAACAAATATTGACCTTAAGAGGGAGTACGTGAATTTATTGTTGTAGAGCGGTATAATTTTGTTGTGAAACCCCGATTAGGCATGGTCAGAATTATTTTCCTTAAACAACTCTAAAAAGGGGTGTCCGACCAAACCCCTATATAACCGATAACGGTGCCCCGGCCGACAACCGAATTAAAGATTTCTTTCGCGATTTATCGATTAATTTTGTAGTAAAAAAGGGAACAAGGAGATGCCCTAATATGGAGAAAGCGGTCTTCTAAAAACCACTAATTTGTGGCTGCATAAAGCTTCGGTGCTTAATAGCATTTTTTTAGGTAACCTGACTAGAGGATACCTTCATAATCCACATCTTATCGTTATACGTTTTGCTTAATTTGGTGTAATAAGATTCCAAGGCATTGTCCCAAGTACTGTGTTTCTTTAAGAAAACATACCGATAGTTATTTTTAGGGTTGATGAAGTAACTGGCACTATACCCTTGGGAGTTCAATAATTTAACAAACCTGTTAGCATTATTGGTATTGGCAAAAACATTGGCTATGATATAATAGGAAGTCTTCCCTCCTGTAGTAACCTCTACGGCCGCTACTTCCTTTCCGCCTACATTGTCCTTGACTATCACATTTTTGTGCAGTGAATCTTCATCATACTGGCCAGCCGTGTTCTTTAGCTTTTGAACATTGTTCACGTAGGCCTTTTGCGTATCCGTGCGGTTATCCACATTCATGATCCACAAATCGTCCTCATAAGCTCCACCAAATTTAGATTTATGGGCGGCTAGGGCCTCCTGCCACGTATCGTACCTTTCTAGGTATACGTAATTTAATCCATTCCTAGAATTTGTAAAATGGTTTGCGTGAACCCCTTTTTGAGAAAGTTTCTCCACAAATTGATCCCTATATCGCTTGCCTTTGTAGACATTGGCCACCACGTAATACCCATTTTCTACTCCCTCTAAGTTCCTAAACTTTTTTGTTTTTACAGTTTGTTCTTTCGGGAGCTGCGAAACCCCATCTTTAACAGTAATGCTCTTATTGGTACTGCGGGCCATGTTATCAGTATGGACCACCTTACTACCGGGGCCCTTGGCCTGTAAAGCTTCTTTTATACTAATTGGTTTTTTATTCGTGTTTTCTTTGGATGCTTCAAGAGCCAAGGGAGTCTTTTGATTATTGGGCAGGTACATGTTTCTAGCTTTGGTCTCTAGGTCTGGCCGCTTTCCTTGGGTCTCCTCCCTTACCATTTTCATAACCATATGAAACCTGCGTTCCAAATCCCTTTGCCTGTTAGCCTCCAAGGAATCTAACCTAAAAATCAATTCAGAAAGAATCTGATCATTTTCTGCAAGGGTCTGTTTAAGTTTCTCCAGCTCCTCCTGTTGGGACAGCGCATCCTTCTCTGGTACAAGCTCATTAGCTACCAGCTGATCGTTATTATCCTCTAGCATAACCCTATCTTCGGTTAGATTTGGGGTGATGGAGTAGGCAAATGAAATTTCATGTGTCAATCCAAAATTGTCAAAGTTATTAGACAATCCCTTCTCCATTGTATAACCCAATGAAAGCCGCTGATTGAGGTTAAATCCGATACCTGCGGAGGCACCGTAAAAATCGTCGTAGCCAGTTTGCAACCAGCCAATTTTAGGCAGGTCTAAGATTAGGCTTCCTCCCAACACCACTTCTTCATTGCCCACCTTTCTAACGCGTGCCAAGGGCATTAACCGTCCCTGTTCCAATAGGCCACTTCCATTTTTAAACTCATGGGTATATTGAAGGTGACTGGAAAATGTCTTGTCTTTAAATTCACTTACTGTGGAACTGCTCTTTAGGTTGTAGTCGAACAAGTTTTCCGCAAAAACTCCGAAATCGAAGGCACCATAGGAAATATTGAAACCGGGTTGAAAAGACAACAGATTGGATTCCTGTAGGCCATCCAAGGAAGGGTCGTTAGGATCTAATACCGATGCCCTGTTCCTATCAAAACCGCTGTTGTAATACGCCAAATTTGCACCAAAGGTAAAATTGCTCTTTTCGCTCAGTTTAATGCCATAGGCATAATTTGCCATCACCCCGTAATTGGTAATCATTCCTTCCCTTTGGGTATATAAACTTAGTCCCAGGCCATTGCGATCGCTTACCCTTCCACTATAACTTAAAAAATAATCTTGATTGTTATCGTCAAAAGATACCGATTGGTTTCTATGTAGGAGATTAATATAGGACTTGTTTTCCCTCACCGTAGAAAAGGTGGGGTTAATTAGGAACCGGTTAAACTTTAGCAAGTTTTGTGAAGGCACATCGTAGGCAATAAACGGATCATCCTCTTGGGCATTTATAGCGGTAAACGCCAGAAGGAAAAATACGATGTATATAAAATTCTTCTTGTACATAGTGCCTTAACGTATTACGGTTATAGTTCCTTTCTTTAAAGTCTTATTTGCTTTTCTAATGGTATAATAGAATACCATATTCTGCCTGGGGAAATTCATGGAAGCCGCTGGCCAATTGTTTTGGTATTGAAATTGGTTGAGCACCTCTTGTCCTTTTTGATTATAAATAATAACCTGGATCTCCGGATCCTTGGTAAAGGAATTTGGGAGCACCCAAACATCATTATATCCATCCCCATTGGCAGTTACCACATTGGGTACCCCAAAGGTATCCTGATAGGTAACCACAAAGGTTTTGCTTACTTGGCAATCGTTCACCAATCCTACCACCCTATAGGTGCCTTCTTGGGTTAGGGTTAAAGAGTCCGAATCTCCCAACAACATATTATCCTCATTGAACCATTGGTAACTGCTGGCCCCCCTGGCATAAATTTCTCTACTGCCCCCTTCAGGAAACAAAATCTCACCGCCTGCAGGGTTCAAAATTAGTAAAGAATCGTCCAAGGTAGTAATTACCACTTCATTTGATAGTAGGTCACAACCGTTTTTATTTACGGTTAGTTGATAAGTTCCCGGTTCGGAAACGCTTAACACCTCCGCAGTATCTGGCAACAGGCTGCCATCCTTGGACCAATAGAAAGTTTCCCCGCTAAGTGCTGTATCACTACTAATGCTCACCAGATCGGAAGGGCTGCAAAATAAGGTAGCGGTACTAGAAATGGTAAGAATCTCATTAGATTGCAATTGAACAGGCAGAATATTGGAAACCGATGTAAAACTATCTAAGGAAGCGTTTATCGCATAATTTCCATTTTCAGCAGTATCAGTAAAGCTAATGGTACTGGAATTAGCTGCTGCCACGTTAGATCCATCCTTGGTCCACTGATAAATAAAGTCAGGTTCTAATTCCGAGGTCACCTCCAACTTAGATCCATCGGATAAAACCGCATCTATCTTAGTTACTTCCAAGGCAATACTCGTATTAACACAATCGGTATATTCTGTAACATAATCTATGGTCAACTCAAAATTGGCAGGTAGTACCACGGTTGTAGGATCGCTGATTTTGGTGGTAATTGGGCAACTCCCGCCACTATAGGTAACCTCCGCGTGATAAACCCCATCCGAATTGGCGGTTAAGCTACTTCCCGTTTCCCCACTCAGTGCAACACTATCTTTGTACCATTGATAGGTTACTGGCGAGGTATCTGCCGACACGTTTAAATTAATTGATTTTCCTGGTAAGAGGACCATATTTGCCGGATTGTCCCTACTCACCGTAAAGTCACCTGCCTGGGTTATGGTCAGGGGACTGGAAGTTTCGGTGCATATTCCGTTGCCTTGAACTTGGACGGTGTAATTCCCAGGGAATTGGGCATCGTTGGTATCAATAGTATAGGTATAAGCCCCCAAGGTACTTGGTTGTATAACACTACCATCTTTAAACCAGGTATAATACAGATCCGCATAGTTCATATTGGCCTCTAAAGGAGCTACTGCTTCCCCGGTACACAAAGCAGCTTTCGTTGGGGGGTTTATTTCCAATCCCACGCTGCTCCCTACCTGTACTTCAATGGAGAGAGACTGTGTATTGGATGATCCGGAACATGTAGCCCCATAATCCAATTCCACCACATAGAATCCGCCTTCAGAGACTTCAATAGACGGTCCGTGGCCTGCCACGGTGAAAGGCGAAGTGTCCTTATACCAATTATACCGATAGGTTTCTGCATTGGCTATATTGTATACTTCTAGGGTGGTGGTCCCTCCATCGCAAAGCTCTACCTTCATAGCGGGGCTAGGGGCTGTATCGCCCATTTCCCTAATTTGAAGGGGGGAATTATAATCGATATAATACATTTCAAAAGCGTCCGATACTGGACTGGTTTTAGCCGGATTGGTACTTCTTACGCGGAAGCGATATCCATCTCCCCGAGTAGTATTAGGCAGGGAAAAACTAAAGTTGAAGTCGAAATTAGCATTCTTGTCCGAAACCCTGGATAGTTCTGTTGGATTGGTAAACACGCCATTGGCATCGGACAATTCCAAAATAAATTCGTTATCCGCCGCAACACTCGGCAACCAGGTGAAATTTACAAAGTACTCATTGAAACTCTCCGAACCACAGGCCGCCGTCCAGACAGAATTCCCCGCTAAATTGGGATTATCCGCAGGTGTAGGCTTGTTTAAGGTCTGGGCACTACCAAAGGTCATTCCCAAAGCGAGATAGCTCAGAAAAATCATTAAGATTCCGTTTGGTAGGTTAAGTTTCATATCTTTTTTGGTTTGAGCAACATTCAGCGGTCAATTTAGTGTGAATTAGGCCTAAAATTAATGGCTAAATTGTTGATATCTAAGGGATAACTTTTTTGATACTCCCTCTAACACCCTCATTTTCAAAGAAAGGGGGTAACAAATATGTCCTTTTACAAAGGGCTAGTGAATTTAAAGTTGTCAGCTTTCCCAAAAACGTTGTGAAACCCACTTTCTTGTATGCTTGCCACTTTTTATAGACTGCTTATACTTGTAATTTCGTTATCTTTGCTCCTCAAAATTAAGAATATGAGTGAAACATCCCGTTCGTTAAACTTTATTGAGCATATTATTGAGGAAGATCTAAGCAAAGGCTTCCCAAAGGATAAGCTTCGGTTTCGATTTCCCCCAGAGCCCAATGGATATTTACATATAGGCCATGCAAGCTCTATCTGCCTAAATTTTGGTTTGGGCCTTCGTTACCAAGCTCCCGTTAATTTAAGGTTTGATGACACCAACCCAATAAATGAGGAGCAAGAATACGTAGACGCTATTAAAAGAGACGTAGAATGGTTGGGATTTGAATGGGAGACCGAGTGCTATGCTTCCGATTATTTTCAACAACTATACGATTGGGCTGTAATGCTGATCCAACAGGGAAAAGCCTATGTGGACAGTCAGTCTTCCGAGGAAATTGCCCTTCAAAAGGGTACCCCCACGGAGCCTGGTACGGAGAGTCCGTACAGAAATCGTTCCGTTGAGGAAAACCTTCGCCTATTTGAAGGTATGAAGGAAGGTAAGTTTAAGGAAGGGGAACACGTCCTTAGGGCTAAAATTGATATGGCCTCTTCCAATATGTTGATGCGCGACCCTCTGATGTACCGCATTTTACATCGCCCGCACCATCGTACAAATACCGATTGGTGTATTTATCCGATGTACGACTGGACGCATGGGGAAAGCGATTATATGGAGCAAGTTTCCCATTCCTTCTGTACGATGGAATTTGCCATGCACCGTGAGCTTTATGATTGGTTTTTAGACCAAGTGGTAGATGAGGATAAGGTGCGTCCCAAGCAACGGGAATTTGCCAGACGAAACTTTAGCCATACCGTGGTGAGTAAACGAAGGTTATTGCAATTGGTGGAAAAAGGCGTGGTAACAGGATGGGATGATCCCAGAATGCCAACTATTTCTGGCTTAAGAAGAAGAGGATACACCCCAGAATCTATTAAGGCTTTTGCGCAAACCATTGGGATTGCAAAGAGGGACAATGTGGTAGATGTGTCGCTTTTGGAATTCCATGTAAGGGAACACCTAAACAAGATTGCCCCAAGGGTAATGGCTGTCTTAAATCCGCTAAAATTGGTAATTACCAACTACCCGGAAGGGGAAGAGGAGTGGTTAGAATCTGAAAATAATCCGGAGGACGAATCAGCTGGATTTAGAAAAATACCATTTTCCAAGGAACTATACATAGAACAGGAAGATTTTAAGGAAGAAGCCAATAGAAAATTTTTCAGACTTAAATTAGGAGGGGAAGTCCGATTAAAAAATGGGTATATCATAAAAGCTACCTCTTGTACCAAAGATGAGGATGGAAACATCGTAGAGGTACAGTGTACTTACGATCCCAAGAGTAAGAGCGGTAGTGGAACCGAAGAAAGCCTAAGAAAGGTAAAAGGAACCCTACACTGGGTTTCTGTAAAACACGCGGTAGAAGCAGAGGTAAGGTTGTACGATAGACTCTTTACGGATGAAACACCTGATGCGCATAAGGATAAGGATTTTATGGAATTTATTAATCCCGACTCCTTAAAAGTTATCAATGCGTTTGTGGAACCTAGTTTGGCTGAAGCCAAAGTTGGGGATAAATTTCAATTTCAGCGTATGGGATATTTTAATGTGGACAAGGACAGTTCACCGGAAAAATTAGTTTTTAACAGAACAGTAGGATTACGGGATACCTGGGCCAAAATTCAAGTAAAAAACTAGTATTACTATACTCTATTCCAATTATTATAACGATAGGTGTTTACTATTGAAATCGAAAGCCACAGCGTTCATCTGCTGTGGCTTTTTTATTGAATAATGGTATTGGTCCGCCACAGCTCCAAGATGCGCTTAAATCTGCTTATATGATTAAATTAGCCAAAACTGGCCGCCTATCTCGGTTTACGTTAAAACTTTATGCGATTGCGCCCGTTCTGCTGCCTATTTACCATTAATTTTATTCCAAACGAATAAACGCCTAAGAATTAGGATAAGATAAAAAAGGGTGTTCCAGGGTTCATTTGGAAATCGTTCTTTTTTATCTTAAATTATTATTGGAATTATTAACATTTAAAAGTTTAAAATTATGTCAAACTCAAGTGGAAATACTTTATTGGCCTTGCTCACGGGAGCAGCAATAGGTGCAGGGATTGGAATCTTATATGCTCCTGATAAAGGAATTAAGACTAGAAAGAAAATCAAGAAAAAAGCAAGGGAGACCAGTGATGATCTTTCCAACCGTTTAGTGCATGCAAAAGAAGAGCTTACCAAAACAGCAGAAGCTAAGAAGGTAGATTTTGAGCAGAAATTAGAGGAAACACTTTCCACCATGAGCTACAAGGCAGATGATATCATATCCGCGTTGGAAAAAAAGCTGACCGATCTTAAGGCTAAGAATGCCCAACTCCAAAAAAAATAAGATACTAAATGGCTTTGGAGAACTTAAAGGATAACGTATCCGAAATTGATAGAAATGTACGGGCTTATTTAGAAAATACCGAAGAGTACTACAAACTCAAAGGATTTAAAATAGGGATGCGAGGCATTAGTTCCTTGGTGAAACTTCTATTGATTGGAGGAATCGCCCTATTGGCACTGTTAATGTTGTCCTTTGCGTTCGCCTTTGGCATGGGACAATGGTATGACGATGTATTTCTAGGTTTTTTAACGGTAGGAGCGTTCTATATTCTAATAGGGATCATCTGCTACCTCTTTAGAGATCGATTGGACAAATCCTTATTAAAGAAATTCTCGCAATATTATTTCGATTAACTATGAACAACAAACCCGTATTTACTTCTTTCGAAGAAATAGACCATCGACTAAAAATTCTTAAGCTTCAACGGCAGATAGAAATGGAGCAGATCAAAATGCATGTTCAGGAGGCTAAGAACAGTTTTGTTCCCACTGCATTGATCGGTAGTATGGGAAAGTGGTCTAAGCGACTTTTCATTACCTTTATCACGAGAAAAATATTAAAAAAACTTTCCTAGGTTATTCCTCAACACATCAACGGCACTTCCATATAAGTGGATAATCCCGTACTGACAAGATTATAGATTGGTTTAATACTGGAAAATCCGATTAACCATCCTTCAGGAAATTGGGAATTTAATCGGATTTCCTGTGTTTATAATTCTAGATACCCCCAATATAATCAAACTTTCAGAACTATTTATCAATGGGTTTGTCCCCTTAGAACTCCAAGGTAAAACGATTGGTATATCAATTCCAGTATCGCAAAATAATACTACTGTATTCCTTTAAATAAAATGGGTTAAACAAAACAACCTTACCAGTTTATCTGTTTAACCCATTATAAAAATCATCTGGCTAGTACTGTTGGTCGTTAGGTATAACCAACTGGTATAAAACCAATACCTGGTACATCACCCTAGCGCAAGAAGTAATCTTTTACTACAGGATACTATTACTCATCCTGCTTATTTTTATCCTTCTCTTCCTTTTGTTTTTTCATACTTTCCCCAATCATATTACTGGCCGTAAAGGAGGCCACCATATTATTTAACATATCACTTCCCGCCTGCGGGGAGTTGGGCAGTAAAATAAGATTGGTGTTGGTTTCTTCTCCGATAGACTGTAAAGTATCGTAATGTTGGGTAACCACGATAAGGGCAGAAGCCTCTTGGGAGTTAATACCTACTTTGTTTAATACCTCTACAGATTCTTCCAAACCTCGGGCAATTTCCCGTCTTTGATCGGCAATACCCTGGCCTTGTAGTCGTTTACTCTCTGCTTCGGCCTTGGCTTTTTCCACGATAAGGATGCGTGCAGCATCTCCTTCAAACTGGGCTGCTATTTTTTCCCTTTCGGAGGCATTAATTCGGTTCATGGCGGCCTTTACCTGGGCATCGGGATCAATATCAGTCACCAAGGTCTTAATAATGTCGTATCCATAATCCAACATGGCATCCTGCAATTCTGACTTAACCGCAATGGCAATATCGTCTTTCTTTACAAACACATCGTCTAACTTCATTTTGGGTACTTCGGCACGGACCACATCAAACACATAGGAGGTAATTTGATCATGCGGATATTCCAATTGGTAAAAAGCATCGTATACTTTATCTCTCAATACCACATACTGAACAGAAACTTTGAGTTTAACAAAGACATCGTCCAAGGTTTTGGTCTCTACAATGACATCCAATTGCTGAATCTTAAGACCAACACGGGTAACAATTTTGTCTACCAAGGGAATCTTTAGGTGTAATCCGGAATTTCGAACACTATGGAATTTTCCAAAACGTTCAATAATAACTGCCGTTTGCTGTTTTACAATAAAAAAAGCTGATAAAAGAACAATCAATCCGAGTAGCAAAATCGGAATTAAAAGAAATGAACCCATAATATTAAAATTTATTAAGTGAATGTAAGTTATTTCGTAATATACGGCTAGTTTTTTAAACCCTTACAGAAAATAACACCCCAAATTAATAATCTTCCAATATTATGGGTACACAACCTAAGAATAGGAATACTTCCCTTATGCAAGCTTAGCGATTGCGTTTTTTATTCTGTTAACGCTGTCCTCTTTCCCGATAAGCGCTAGAATATGGAACATATCCGGACCTTTCATATCACCGACTGTAATAAGTCGTAAAGGAGGCATTACCTTCCCAAAGCCCAAACCTTGTTCACCAATCCATTCCTTCACCTTTGTTTCCACATTTTCTGCGGTAAACTCGGATATGTTTTCCAATTGAACCAGTAATTGTTCCATAATCTCCGCAGTAGTTTCCTTCCACTGCTTCTTTACAGCCTTCTCGTTGTAGCTAGTGGGAGCCACAAAGAAATAGTCGCTCAATTCCCAGAAATCATTAATAAACGTAGCACGTTCCTTAATTAATTCAACCACTTGTTCTACATAGGGTAGGGCCAAACGATCTTCCGTAATGGATTGACCTTTGTTCTGCAAAATTTCTTTAAAATCAGCTGCCAATGCGGCATTGGATTGCTGCTGCATGTACTGGTGGTTATACCATTTGGTTTTATCTGGGTCGAATCGCGCACCAGACCGGTTTACACGCTCTAGTTCAAAGGCAGAAACCAGGTCTTCCAAAGAAAACAATTCTTGTTCCGTACCGGGATTCCAGCCCAATAAGGCCAAGAAATTAACCACTGCTTCCGGGAAATAGCCTGTTTCCTTGTAGCCTTTAGACTCATTCCAAGTCAAGGGAAATACAGGAAAGCCCAACTTATCGCCGTCGCGTTTACTCAATTTCCCCTTACCAACTGGCTTCATAATTAAGGGGAGATGGGCAAACTGGGGAACCTCCCAACCAAAGGCCTGGTATAATTGTTGGTGAAGGGCCAAAGATGGCAACCATTCCTCACCACGGATCACATGGGAAATTTCCATAAGATAATCGTCCACGATATTTGCCAAATGATAGGTTGGCATGCCATCACTTTTAAACAACACTTTATCGTCTAACACATTAGAATCCACTTCCATGTTACCACGGACCAGATCCGTAAGCTGAATTTTGGTGTCGGCAGGAGTTTTAAAACGTACTACATAAGGTTCGCCAGCAGCAATCCGTTTAGCTGTTTCCTCCTCGCCCAAGACTAGGGAGTTCGTTAACTTTTCTCTGTTGTGCTGATTATAAATAAAGGTTTTGCCATTAGCTTCGTGCTCTTTCCTATGGGCATCCAGCTCTTCACTGGTATCAAATGCATAATAGGCGGCGCCTTTATCCAGCAAAATTTCGGCATATTTTCGGTAGAGTTCCTTTCGTTCGCTTTGTCGGTAGGGACCAAATGCACCTTCCTTCCCCGGACCTTCATCAAAGGGTATTTTACACCAGTTTAAAGCATCTATAATATAAGCTTCTGCACCTTCTACATATCTATTCTGATCGGTATCTTCTATTCTCAATATAAAATCCCCCTGGTGTTTTTTGGCAAATAGGTAGTTGAATAGGGCAGTACGTACCCCACCTATATGCAAGGGGCCAGTAGGACTTGGTGCAAAACGAACGCGAACTCTCTTTGTCATCTTATTATTTTTAATTGCAAAGATACAAATTGTGGGTATTCCTACCCGCTGTTTAAGCAAGGCTAGGCAAGCCTAGGGGCTATTTTTTTGTATCTTGGTAATTAAATAGGAACACCTTGGACAATTACCACAAAATAATTAGCAAGCTCAATGCTTTTACCACAAAGTACTACACCAAAATGTTGCTTACAGGAACGCTCTTGTTTCTGGCATTGGGCCTAATGTTCTTTCTCTTTATTTTAGGTATCGAATACTTTTTATGGTTAAATTCTACCGGTAGGCTACTGCTATTTCTACTTTTTATAGGGATAGAATTGCTTCTTTTAATTCGGTTCATCATCATTCCCCTCACATATCTATTCCGAATAAAACGCGGCATTACGCATAAGGAAGCCTCCTTGATTATTGGTAAACATTTTAAGGGTATAGATGATCAACTTTACAATCTATTAGACCTTGCTGATAATAATACCAAGTCCGAATTACTATTGGCCAGTATAGACCAACGCTCTCAAAAACTATCCGTAATTCCCTTTATTAAAGCAGTTGACCTGAGTGACAGTACCAAGTACCTAAAATACACTCTAATTCCCATACTTTTATTAGGTCTTATTTGGCTATTTGGGGATTTGGTTTCGTTCATGGGATCTTATAAGCGCGTGGTTAATTATGATATGGCTTACACTCCGCCAGCACCCTTTCAATTTAAATTGCTTACCCCAAATCTAGTGGTTCTGGACGATGAACCATTTAGGATACAACTCACCACAGAAGGTAAAATAAAACCAGACGGTATAACTATGCTTGTAGAAAACAAGGAGTTTCTACTGCGGGAAGAGAAGGGGATATACCAATACGTATTTACACCTCCCTTAAATTCCCTTAGTTTTTATTTTTCCGCCAATGGCGTGCATTCCAAAAAATATAAGCTAAACGTAATTAATACCCCCACCATTCAAGAGGTAGGAATGCATTTAACCTTTCCGCCTCACACCAAAAGACCAAACAGTATCTTAAGAGGAACAGGAAATGCCAACATTCCAGAGGGTACGCAAATAGAATGGAAAATACGTGCCCAGCACACCGATGAAATCACTTTAAGCACAAAGGATACCATCTTGAATTTTATGCAACAAGACACTGTCTTCTCTTTAAACCAAAAAGTATTTAAAAATACGGAGTATATGCTTTCAGCTTCCAATTCATCCTTAAAAAATCACGAAGAAATAGGGTATTCAATAACCGTAATTAAAGATACCTCACCTACCATACGGGTGCAACAAGCGGTAGATTCCATAAATCCGACAATTTCCTATTTCCAAGGGGAGGCCACCGACGATTACGGCCTAAGTCAGATCCGGTTGGTATATTTTCCTGACTTGAACGAATCTGCCACCCAACGACTGCTGATTTCACAACCTAATCTTAACTACGAGACGTTCTATTACACCTTCCCATCCGGATTAGAGCTGGAGCCAGGCACTACATATAGCTATTATTTTGAAGCCTTAGATAACGATGCCATTAACGGATCCAAATCCACAAAGAGTAGGATATTCACCTCTAAAATCTTAAAGGAAAGTGACCTTTTGGACAAAGACATCCGGGAAAAAAAGCAAATTCTCACCAATATGGATCGTAGTATGGATCAATTTAAGCAGCAGCAACAATCCTTGGAAGAGCTAAAAAGAGATCAAAAGGAAAAGGAACGATTAAGTTTCAATGACCAAAATAATATTAAAGATTTTCTGAGAAAGCAGGAACAGCAGGAAAAGCTAATGCAGCGTTTTAGAAATGAGTTAAAGGATAACCTAGAACGGACCAAGGAGGAAGACAAGTTAAACAAATTACTGCAGGAGCGACTAGAACGACAGGAAATGGAGGCCAGAAAGAACGAAAAACTATTGGAGGAACTAAAGCGTCTTACCGATAAACTGAATAAGGAAGAATTTGCGAAGCGATTGGAGGAGTTGGGTAAAAATCAAAAAAACAGTCAGCGTAACCTAGAGCAATTATTGGAGCTAACCAAACGGTATTATGTAGAGCAAAAGATAAACCGCTTAGCAGAGAAATTAAAGGAATTGAGTAAGGATCAACTCAATCTTAGCAAAAGTGATTTGGAAAGCGCTACGGAAGAACAACAAATCCTCAATAAAAAGTTTCAGGACATCACCGAGGAATTGGAGGAATTAGAGAAAGACAATGAAAGTCTAAAGAAACCAATGTCCTTAAGCAGGGATGAAAAAAAGGAAGCTTCTATCAAAAATGACCAAACAGACGCTTTAAAGGAATTGCAAAAACAGCATAACCCCAAGGCTGGGGAGCAGCCCGCTAACTCACAAAAAGCATCCTCCAAGCAAAAGTCCGCTGGCGAAAAAATGAAACAACTGGGGGAACAATTACAGCAGGCCGCAGCAAGCTCTGGCCAATCTAGCATCATGGAAGATGCCCAGGTACTGCGCCAAATATTGGATAACTTACTACACTTTTCATTTAAGCAAGAGGAGCTTCACACCCAAATGATCGGTTTAGACCCCAACCCAAACCATATTAGCGGCACCTTAAAAAGGCAGCAGGAATTAAGGGAAATGTTCAACCATGTAGATGATAGTTTATTTACGCTATCCCTAAGGCAGGCCGATATCTCCGAATTGGTAAATGAACAGATTACCGATGTATATTATAATTTGGACAATGCCTTGGAAAGTTTCGCGGAAAATCAGTTTCATAAAGGCGCCTCGGACCAAAAGTATGTTCTTACGGCGACCAATGAATTGGCCGATTTACTAGCCAATATTTTGGAGAATCTACAACAGCAAATGCAAATGGGATCTGGAAGTGGCGGTGGCGCTGATTTTCAATTACCCGATATTATTATAGGACAGGAAGGATTGAAAGAAAAGATGGAGGGTCTTGGAAAGTCGGCCCAACAAGAAGGGGAAAATGGCGAAAAAGAAGGAAAGGGAAAAAACAAAGCTGGAGAAAATGGCGAGTCACAAAATGGGACCAATGGAGCGGACGGAGAAGGGGAAGGTAACGGCCAAAAAGAGGGCCAGTCCGGGAATCAGTTAAGTGAATCTCAACTACAGGAGATTTATGAGATCTACAAAGAGCAGCAAAAATTACGTGAACAGTTAGAGAATCAATTAAACTCCCTCCTCAAGGAAGAGGAGCGAAAATTAGGTGAAAAACTAATAAAACAAATGGAGGAATTTCAGGATCAGTTATTAGAAAACGGCATCACCGAAAAGACCTTGAGTCAGATAAACGCGCTGCATTATGAATTGCTAAAATTAAAAGATGCCAGTATGAAACAGGGGGAGCAAAAAGAACGAGAGGGTCGCGTAGGAGAAGATATTTTTCAAAGTCCCATATTAACCACCCCGGAGGTATTCAAGAAATCCGGAAACGATGTTCAGATTTTAAATAGACAAGCCCTACCTTTGCACCAAACATATAAGAACAAAGTAAAGGAATATTTTAAAAGAGATGATTGACTTTCACTATTTAACGGATTTTCAAATCACTGAAGAATCCGTGTACACCGATTGGATAAATAGGATAATTTCCTCTGAAGAGGGCATACTAGATCAGTTAGATTTCATCTTCTGTGATGATGCTTATCTTCTTAAAATAAATCAGGAATATTTGGATCACGATACCTTTACGGACATTATCACCTTTCCTTATGGGGAAGGAAAAACCATTGCGGGCGATATTTTCATCTCTGTGGAGCGCATTGAAGAAAACGCCCAGACATTTGAAGTAGCCTTTGATATTGAATTGCGCCGCGTAATGGCTCACGGCGTACTTCATATGTTAGGATTTGACGACAAAAACGACCAAGAAGAACGGTTGATGAGAGAAAAAGAAAATGAAAAACTAAAATTGTTCCACGTGGAACACTAGAAATTATGTTTGATAAAGAATACGATGTTATTGTAGTAGGAGGAGGTCACGCAGGGGCAGAGGCGGCCGCAGCAGCGGCAAACTTGGGATCTAAAACCCTTTTAGTTACCATGAGCCTACAGAATATTGCACAAATGTCTTGCAATCCGGCTATGGGCGGAATAGCAAAAGGACAGATTGTACGGGAAATAGATGCCCTTGGAGGATACAGTGGAATCATCACAGATAAGACTGCCATTCAATTTAAAATGCTCAAT
Source organism: Arenibacter lacus (assembly GCF_008711145.1). Lineage (NCBI taxonomy): Bacteria > Pseudomonadati > Bacteroidota > Flavobacteriia > Flavobacteriales > Flavobacteriaceae > Arenibacter > Arenibacter lacus. The sequence goes on along the minus strand of NZ_VVIN01000017.1, from coordinate 39,793 downwards.
AAAAGTAAGGGACCAGCAATGTGGAGTCCGCGAGCCCAAAGCGACAGGATGCGTTTTGCAGAGGAATGGCGATTAGCATTAGAAAACACCCCCAATGTGGATTTCTACCAAGAAATGGTTTCCGGATTACTAATAAAAGGCAACAAAGTAGTAGGTGTAAAAACAACCATGGGCTTAGAAATTAAATCCAAATCCGTGGTACTTACCAACGGAACTTTCCTTAATGGACTAATCCATATCGGAGATAAACAAATGGGAGGGGGACGATCTGGAGAAAAGGCGTCTACTGGAATTACGGAGCAATTAGTATCCCTTGGTTTTATAAGCGGACGAATGAAAACTGGGACACCTCCACGGGTAGACGGTAGAACTTTGGATTATTCCGTAATGATTCCGCAACCCGGAGATCCTAATCCAGAGACTTTTTCTTATTTAGACACCCAACCTTTAACACACCAACGGGCCTGCCATATGTCGCACACCAGTGCATTGGTGCACGACTTGCTAAGGGAAGGTTTCGATAGATCCCCTATGTTCAATGGACGAATTAAAAGTATAGGACCGCGTTACTGTCCGTCTATAGAAGACAAAATAAACCGCTTTGCAGATAAAGACAGCCATCAAATATTTGTGGAGCCAGAAGGGTGGAATACCGTAGAAGTCTATGTAAATGGATTTTCTACTTCCCTACCGGAAGACGTACAATTTAAAGCTTTGCGTTCTGTAAAAGGATTTGAAAAAGTAAAATTCTTTAGACCAGGCTACGCAATAGAATATGATTATTTCCCACCTACACAGTTAAAACATACTTTAGAAACCAAATTGGTAGACAACCTTTATTTCGCTGGACAGATAAATGGCACCACCGGATATGAAGAAGCGGCTTCCCAAGGATTGATGGCTGGTATTAATGCCCATTTAAAAATAAACGAAAAAGACCCCTTTATCCTACAAAGAGATGAAGCTTATATTGGGGTATTAGTTGACGATTTAATCACCAAAGGAACGGAAGAGCCCTATAGAATGTTTACCTCTAGGGCAGAATACAGAACGCTCTTAAGACAGGACAATGCCGATTTAAGACTCACCCCAATGAGTTATAATATAGGGTTAGCCACCAAAGAAAGAATGGAGCGTATGGAACAAAAGGAAAAAGAATCTAATTCCTTTATCCAATTTTTTAAGGATACTAGCTATTCTCCTGAAGACGTAAATCCTATTCTAGAAGATTTAAATTCTTCCTTAGTAAAGCAACCGGATAAAATGTTCAAAGTATTCTCCAGACCAAAAGTAACCATGGAGCATATGCGACAATTAGAACCGGTTTCTAAATATATTGAAGAACACCAACTGGATAGGGAAGTATTAGAGCAGACGGAAATCCAGGTGAAATATGCCGGATATATCGCCAAGGAAAAAAACAATGCCGACAAACTTCAGCGTTTAGAAAATATTAAAATCCCAGAAAATTTCAATTACGACAATATTAAATCCTTGTCTTACGAAGCCAGAGAAAAATTAAAATCCATTAAACCCATAAGCATTTCACAAGCCTCTAGAATAAGCGGAGTATCACCCAGTGATATAAGTGTACTTTTGGTTTATATGGGTAGATAATAGACCCAAAAAAAGGAGAAAGGAAGATATCCTAACAGTCTTCATTAAAATAAAAAAGGGAATGTTCCACGTGGAACATTCCCTTTTTCTATAAAATTAATTTCGTCGATGTATCAGTAGCCATAGAGAATCCATAACAGTTGTTAACCTAAATAGTCTAAGCTATTAACTGAAAACACACTAATATAAATCGTAGATTAATTAACTAGCAACAAACAAAAATTCAATCAAATAAACAGTTAGGGTACCCTAATTCGATTCATTTGTTCAGATTAATTTAAGAATCGAATATCTCTTACTCCAACCAAACTCCAAAAAATCATGCTAAAAATTTAAGATAAGATACCACCGATAGCAAAGGACGGAAATGATATGGTACAAAAAATGGTCCGATATATAACCTGGTCACAATATTAAAAACTAATCAAAACTTACTGCCTACTAAAACCCCAATCATTTCCAACTCCCTTTTAATTGTACGCTATATTTGTCTTTTTTATACATCCCATATACAGTATCTTCGTCCCAATTAAACCCCATTTAGGAAAATGACCCAGGAGGATATTTATTTAAAATGTAAAGACCATTCCGTAAGTGGAGAAAAATTTAGCTTGCTATACAATGCTAAATACGATATGCTGGTCACTAAACCACAACCCGAAAATTTAGCATCCTATTACCAAAGCGAGGAATATATTTCACATACCGATTCCAAAAAAACACTATTAGATAAAATCTATCAGGCCGTAAAAGTCGTTAATATACGCTCTAAAATTTCCCTGTTAAAACAATATTCAAAACCAGGATCCTCTCTTTTGGATGTGGGCGCTGGCACTGGGGATTTTTTATTGGCTGCTAAAAATAACGGTTTTGAAACACTAGGAGTAGAGCCCAATAAAACAGCTCGGACAAACGCAGCACAAAAAGGTATTCGCTTAGAAAAAGAATTAGAGGCTATTTCTGATTCCAAATTTGACACCATTAGCTTATGGCATGTTTTGGAACATTTACCAGAACTAGAGGAACAAATAAAAATACTCATTAAACTCCTTAGCGAAAAGGGTACCTTCATCATTGCAGTACCCAACTATAAATCCTACGATGCATCCTATTACAAAAATTATTGGGCAGCCTATGATGTACCAAGACACCTATGGCATTTTTCAAAAACAAGTATCGAGAAGCTTTTTGAACCACATGGGTATAAAGTTGTAAAAACCAAACCCATGCTTTTTGACGCCTTCTATGTTTCCCTTTTATCCGAAAAATACAAGACCAAAAAATCTTCCTTTATAAAAGCTATTTTTATAGGATTAAAATCAAATTTCCTAGGATGGCGAACCAAAGAGTATTCTTCCCATATTTATGTGCTAAAAAAAGACAAATAAGCTATTTAAAGCTATTACAGGCTGTTTTATACAAGTATCCAACCTCTTATATACCAATTTATTTAAATCTTCTTAAATCAAATTTAAATAGGGTTATTTTAATAGGTAATAACTATCTTAAATTAAAAGATCATTGATTATCTTTATATTTAAAATAAGATGCTTTTGAAGATACACCTTTATCAAATAAAATTAAATATCAAAATGGGAATCGATTTAATATTTGACAAATAATAAAAAACCTTTTCTATTTTTACATGAAATATAAAAACTGGAATATGAAAAAATTAGTATTGGCAGTAGTCTTTCTAACTGTACTTTCTTGCCAACAGGAAAAAATAGCTTTTGTAGATAACGTAAAATTGATGAACGCCTATCAAGAAAAAACAGATATTGAAAATAGGTTTAAAACACGTTCCGATAAATTTAATAAAAAGAGAGATAGTATCTCCCAAGCTTTTCAAATAGAGGCACAAGCTTTTCAGACCAAGGCACAAAAACTATCCCAGCAAAAAGCACAAGAAGAATACAGTGCCCTGCAACAACGAAGTCAGTTTATTGGTCAGCAATTACAACAAGAAGAACAAGAACTACAAATGAAAGGCCAGACAGAAATGGACAGCCTGGTATCCAAGGTAAAAAAAGAAATAAAAGCCTATGGGGAATCTAATGGGTATGCCTACATCCTCAGTGGAGGGGATGGGGGAGCCGTGCTTTACGGAAAGGACGCTCATGATGTTACCGATGATATTGTAAAAATCTTGAATGATAAGTACGCACAATAGAAGCAAGTAACCATAAATTTAAAAAGCCTTGAAATTAGTTTTTCAAGGCTTTTTAAATTTATAACAACCTGATACTAAGAAAACATATTAATTAAATCCCTTATATACTGTAATGCAGTGCTCCACCGCCCGACCAACCTATTATGGGTATTTATTGTATGTTTACCTACCAATGTTATAAATTAAAAGATAATGCAACAAAAAACCGCCATTCTGGTTTTTGCAAATTCTGCCAAGGAGGAAATAAAACATAAGCCCGTCCCTGGGGGCGAAGCATTGTTCACAGGTTTAAACGAACATACCCTCCGCCAGGTAAAACAAACCAATTTACCTTACTTTCATATTACGGAAAAAGAACAGGAAGGAACCAATTTTGGAGAGCGATTTTTAAACGCCATTAAACAAGTAATGGCCAATGGATATCAACAGCTGATTACCATAGGAAACGATACGCCACAATTAACCACTTCCCTTATATTAAAAGCCCAGTCTTCTTTAAATACCAAGGAAATGGTGTTGGGCCCGTCCCATGACGGAGGTTTTTATCTAATGGGATTTAATACTGCTTTAATAAATAGTTTAGATCCGCATCAATTTAAAAAGCTACCCTGGCAAACCGCCCAATTAGCAACCTGCTTTTATCAATTACTTGGACTAAACAAACAGCAAACCACAGTATTACCCACCTTGTTGGATTTGGACCGTCTAAGGGATTTTCAAATTATCACACAACAACCTACCAACCTACCACCTAGATTAAAATCGATTTTACAATCCATATTTGGGCTAAAGCAGCAGCTTAGCTATGGTTCAACCAGTTTACCTATTAAATACTTAACCGATACCTTCTACAACAAAGGATCGCCCAAATCCATGCACCATAGTGCTTACTGCAAGCAATTTTCCTTAGGAACATAAATAGCGTTATCCTAGGGGTAAAAAATCTAAAATTTTATCTAAACCAAAATCGAGCGTAACTTTCAAGGGAATTGTCCTTTGGATTTACCCTCACTAATCACTATTTAAAAAAATAAATTACCATGTCAGATTCATATTACGATCCAGCAGACTTACGAAAGTTTGGAAAAATTAGCGAATGGAGTGAAGAACTAGGAACCAAATTCTTTGATTACTATGGAAAGGTATTTGAAGAGGGTGCTTTGAGTGCCAGGGAAAAATCCTTGATTGCCCTTGCCGTATCCCATGTGGTAAAATGTCCTTATTGTATAGATGCCTATACCAAGGATGGTTTGGAGAAAGGAATAACCAAGGAAGAAATGATGGAGGCCGTTCATGTAGGTGCAGCCATAGAAGGAGGGGCAACCCTAGTTCACGGGGTACAAATGATGAAAAAATACAACAAATTGAGTATGTAATATACCCCCTTCCAAGCTATTAAAGAATGCCACATACTTTAATAGCCTGGCAAGGGAGTATTTGAAACAATCACGATGGTAACAAAATCATTAAAAGCAAGACAGGACGAGCTTGCAATGGGAAATAAACAATTGGAGATTCTCAATGGTGGTCTCTTTAAGGAAGGGGAAATCCCCTATTTTAAAGATAAACTGGCTCAAATAGACAAGCTTCCTTTGCGTCCCAAAAAATTGGAAATCCTTCAGATCAACGTTGGCTATATGTGCAACCAAGTTTGCGAGCACTGCCATGTGGATGCAGGTCCGGACCGTAAGGAAATTATGACCAAAGAAACCATGCAAGCCTGTTTAGAGGTCATAAAAAACACAGGAGCCCATACCTTAGACCTCACAGGAGGAGCACCTGAAATGAATCCAAATTTTAGATGGTTTGTGGAAGAGGCCTCCAATTTAGGGGTGAAGGACTTCATTGTCCGGTCTAACCTAACCATTATCCGTGCAAACAAAAAGTACCACGATCTCCCTCAATTCTTTAAGAAACACAATGTTCACGTGATTTCTTCCATGCCACATTATACCAGGGGTAAAACAGATAAGCAAAGAGGGGATGGGGTTTTTGATAAATCTATACAGGCATTGAAAGATTTGAATGCTGTAGGGTACGGAATGCCCAACAGTCCGCTTAGGCTCGATTTAGTGTATAATCCCTCCGGAGCATTTTTGCCCGGAGATCAAAAAGCTATGGAGCGCGACTTTAAAAAGGCGTTGAAGGCCGATTTTGATATAGAATTCCACCAATTATTCGCCATCACCAATCTTCCTATAGCTCGTTTCTTAGACTATTTAATCGCCTCTGGAAACTATGAGGATTATATGTATTCCCTAGTGGAAGCCTATAACCCTGCCGCTGTTGAAAATGTAATGTGTACCAATACTATTTCGGTAAGCTGGGATGGTTGGTTGTACGATTGTGATTTTAATCAGATGTTGGGTTTAAAGGTTGCCAGTAAGGTGCAACACATTAAAGAGTATAATGAGACACTCCTTCAGAATAGGAATATTATTATTTCACAACATTGCTACGGCTGTACCGCAGGTGCAGGAAGTAGTTGTCAAGGTAGCGTTATATAAGACCGTTTACCGATAGTTTAAATACATACCACCACATTATAGCCCTTACAGACTTACCGGTCTCTAAGGGCTTTATAATTGGCTCTATTAAGGCAATTAGTGCATTTCATCGAATTTAAATCCACTTTTAACATTCTAAAGTAAATAATTGGATCAATCTGGAGTTAGGGTAACAGACTTATTGGTCTGTAACCATAATACCGAACCATGAAACATCAGATAAAAAAACTTGCCACCATGAACAGCATCCAGACCACAGGCTTGGAACTGTTCTATCAGAATGGGTACTACAACACCAGTATAGACGATATCCTTAAAAAATTATCCTTGTCCAAAGGAGCGTTTTACTACCATTTTCAATCCAAGGAAGAATTTTTTATCACCATAGCCCAGACCAACCTCTTTAGAAAGGTTTACCATCAATTAATAGCGCCCTTAGAGGGAAAGGAAGATCCCTTGAATACCATCCTTAACTGCTTGGAAAATGATCTGAAGAGAGCCGAAGAAAATTTCTTGGATTACGGGTTTGTTCTAGGAAATTTTATTAATGAATTCAATGGGAAAAATCCGGAAATAATGAGCTATCTCCTAGATATCGTAACCGTATGGAAGGTAAACCTAGTGACGCTTTTGCAAAAGGGAAAAACAGATGGATACATTAGCAGACATGTAGATAGTGAGGGCCTGGCCACTTATTTAGTTTCTTCTTATATGGGAATCCGCACCTTAATGGTAGAAGGAAACAGTAAACAACTTAGATATCAATACATCCAACAGTTACGTCAATATTTTAAGACCATGGACCAACCTACCTCGGTATAGACGGTTGGTTTTCTAAAATTTCAAAGGCTTTTTTTAGGATGGAACTAGGGGCAATGGTTTTCATGGCATTCTCATAGCCCGGTGGGAACTTATTTCCATAAACAGAAGTTGGGATAAGGGGGAATTGTTCCCTATCTGCCACTATGGTATTCCCTTTTTGTGCAAATGGATAAAATCCGGCATAGGGATGGGTTACCCCCCAAATGGTAAGGGTAGGTACCCCAAACATGGCGGCCAAATGTGCATTGCCACTATCCATGGCAATCATAAGATGTAGATTGGAAATAAGGCTTAATTCTTCCTTAAAAGGAATCTTTCCTACCATATTAATACAATTCCTATACTTAGATTCCCAGCTTTCCAAGGCCAACTTTTCCTTCTCACCACCCCCAAAAAGTAGTATTTGGTAATTATCTGTCTCGTTTAATCCAGCTACCACCTCTTCCATAAGTTCCAAGGGATACATTTTCCCCTCAAATGCAGCAAAGGGTGCAATACCAATCCATGGTTTATCAACACCCTTCAATACTTTTTGCGTGTCTAACGCTATGGTTCTTCTAGAAAGTAAACTAAGATTTTCCAATGACAAGGGAAATCCGAGGGCCTCAAAAACATCGGCATAGCGCTGATGCGTTGTTTTTAAGGGAAGAAATTTTTTCTTTTTTAGGGAGGTAAGGGCTTTTTTCTCGGCCCTTCCCTTATCTATCTGTACAAAAGGGGTAGATCCCAAGCCAAAATAGGCCTTTAGGACGTTACTACGCAACACATTGTGCAAATCTGCTACTAGGTCTATATCCAAGTCTTTTAACTCCTTATAGAGCTTCCAAAGACCTAAAACACCCTTGTGTTTTCCCTTTACATCGGCTTCCTTTACTACCAGCCTAGGGAGACCTTCAAAAAGAGGTCTTAAAAATCCTTTTGTTAATACGGTGATGCGGACGTAGGGATGTTGTTGGAGTAGGGCGGAAAGGACCGGTACGGTCATGGCCACATCGCCCATGGCAGATAGCCTAATCACCAATAGGTGTACATCGTGCTGATCCTTTCCGTTACCTAAATTCACTTCTCCGTTTCCGATTTCCGTTTCCATAAGAATTTCTTATAGGGAACTAGGCAGGGCCTTAGTTCTTTTTGCGTAGTACCGGATTTAATTCGTCATCATTGTACATTTTCATCTGCTTGTACACCTTCATATATTTGTTCCCGGCTTCAATATCGGCCAACAGCTGGTCAATGGCAGTAGATAGATCCTTTCGCTGTTCTAATAAAATATTGAGTTTAGCCTGACATTTTTCTATATGCTCCGCGGAAGCGTCGGTCCTGTTCACCTCTTCCTGCATATGGTATATTTTTAGTGCCAAAATAGAGAGTCTATCTATGGCCCAAGCCGGACTTTCTGTATTTATAGTAGCGTCTTCCTTTATGGATACCGCTTCATATTTCTTTAAAAAATAACTATCTATATACTCCACCAAGTCTGTACGGTCCTGGTTACTGGCATCAATTTTCCTTTTCAGTTTCAAGGCTGCCACCGGATCAATTTGGGGATCCCTTATGATATCTTCATAATGCCATTGTACGGTATCTATCCAGTTTTTCCTATATAAGAGATGCGCAATATCGTCCTTGGGATAGGGGTTGGAAAAATCTTGGTCTACCCGGTCCTCCACATGATACTTTTCAATGCTTTCATTAAATATTTTAAAGGCAAAATCACTAAACATGGTATTCTATTTTAAGGACAAATATACCTTTAATTTTACTTAAAAGATGCGTGCCAACAGAACAATAAAAGGAAGAATGATGGTGGTAATAAGTACCAATTCCCTTATTCTTTCCTTTTTAATGGTCTCTACATAGGTAGTCATAAAAATTACCGCAGGAAAAAATGTAATTATTATAGGGTAATTATCGGAAGAAGATTTAAAGAAAGTGATTAGCAGGCCAACCAGAAATATGTAGAGTACCAATCGCATTCTCATTAACCACCCCAATCCTACCTTACCTAACCTCATATATCCCATAAAACCACTTAACAATATCACCAACACATAGAGAAGAAAGAAGGCCACTGTTTCATAATCCCCAAAATAAGAAGCATTAAAGGACACCTGAAATTTATAGTGATCTAAAAGATAATCGGGGTTTCCCAAGACCACCAATACGGCCATACCAATAAGCAGCATAGCAATGATAGCTACAAAAGGGATAAGCCAATTTCGTATATTTTTGGAATGATAGAGATTTATGGCCACAAAAACCAGTATGAGATAGAGTAGGGCCCAATCGTAGAAAAGACTAGCGATCAAAATCCACATACTAGCATCAAAAATCTTGTGTTTTACATTTCTATAAGAGCGTAGACTCAAGATTCTACGTACTGCCAATAAAATAAAAAAACTGCAGAAAATAGCATTAACATCTAACAGCACACTTGGAAAAAACACTATTAAGAGGGTATAAAACAACATCCCCATGGAATTGGATCCGGTAATCTTATTCTTGTTTGCTATAAAATTTACGAGGAATAAACTAAACAAAATGCACCCCAGTATTACCGACTGTCCCGCTAGTTGTTCTAAGTTATAGGTCCTTTGGAACATGATTAAATGCACAAACCAATAGAAACCAAAAAGAAACCCTATAAGCAGTATGTAATTAATTGGCTTTGTTTTCCCAAAAATGCTTGAAATCATTCCAGTTTTTTATATTTTTGTAGGTAAATATAATTAAGATGAATACATTATTTCGCGGTATTGAGGATTTATTTGTAAACGTGCTTTTTGCACCGCTTGACGCCTTACGTGCCATGGAAAATTGGTGGGCAGCCAATACGTTGAACTGGATTTTTATGATAATCTGTTTTGCCGCCTTCGTTTATTGGATGATGGAATTAAAAAAATATAACGATAGGGGAGAAGAAAACAAGGATATTACGGCACACGACTACCTTTAAAATATCGCTAAAAAACCAAACCTCAAGGAATTAAAAAAAAGATTGCAATTGCAATCTTTTTTTTATTCCCTTATAAGTTCTATTCCCTGTTCTATATTTAGTTTGTCTTTGGGTAGAAAGCCTTTAACGATAAGGACCAGTCCACAAAGAATTAGGATAATACCCAGCGCTTTTTTCACCAAATAAATTCTTCTTTTAGTCAGTTTTCTTCTCAATTGCTTGGCCAGAAGGATCTTAAATATATCCGTAACGAATAAGGCTCCTATCATGGCCCCGAAAAAAGTCCAGATTCTTTTAGGTTCATTGTCCAAACTAGGGCCCACCACAATTATAATCCCCAACCAAAATACCAAAACACCGATATTGATGAAATTCAATAAAAAACCTTTAACAAAGAGACTTAAATAATCTCCTTTGGTCACCCTAATTTTTTCTGGGGTGTGTTTGGCTTCCTTCTTTAAGACATTGGTAAGTCCGTAAACCAATAAAATAACGCCTCCAAATACATATAGCCCGGGTTGATTGCTTAAATTTTCCAACAATTGAAAACTACTGAAATAGGCGACGATTATAAAAATAATATCGGCTATTATAACCCCTAAATCAAAACAGAGCGCAGCCCTAAATCCTTTAATAGCACTGGTTTCCAATAGTACAAAAAAAACAGGGCCTATCATAAAGCTTAATAAGAAGCCTAATGGTATTGCCGCCTGTATATCTTCAATCATAGTATATAATTAACAACCTGGGAAATAGTACCCCGGTAATAGGGTTTAGTAGTTCACTTTAATTTTATTATGCTGGTAAGCTTTCTTCCGGATCCGTTACATTCGGATGATTTTCCCTCCAAATATCGTTGTTTTATCCATTTTTTTAGGGTTTCCATACACCAATACTTCACCACCTGCCTTTACGTTGGCGTCTACATGATCCGTTGCATGTATGACTGCCCTGGATCCGGCATTTACACTTACGGTACTTACTTTGGTTTTACAGTCTTTCCCATTGTAACTCCCCCCGGTATTAATATAGATCTCTTGGGTATGAGCACTGCCACTGGTGGTAATTTTACCGCCCATTATACTCTTTACATGCAACATTTCTACCGCTGTATGAATCACTAGCTCCCCTCCCTCTTGGGCCTTGAGGGTAAGCACCGCCTGTGCTATAGATTCATTGGAGGTAATCTTTGCATCCTCATTGGTATCTATCACCATTATCTGATCGGTATAATACAAATCCACAAAGGTTCTATACCCACTAAACAGTTTAGTTATATTCATACGGATCTTAAGAACCCCGTCTTTGTTTACAAAAGCAACGTCCTTAGTATTTGCTCCGGTAACCACGGCCCGGTTCACATCAGATTTAATAAGGTTTACAGACAGCCCATCATAAGCCTTTACCTCCTGAAAAGGCTTTAGCTCCTGTATAAATTTTTCGTTCTGCGCCTTAACCGATAGTACTCCGATTAATAGGCACAGCAGTATGGAAATTTTTTGTTTCATTCGCTTAAAGTTATCGTTCTTAGGACTTGGGAATTCCAAGTAATTACTCCAAATGGCAAAACTTAAATCCTCCTTTTCTTAGGCTTACCTTACTGGACAGCTTAAAAAGGAGGTTAAAACAAACTATTTCTTAACACCACTATTTAGGCTTTCTTGCCCAAGAGGGAGAAATCTAAATGACGTTTCACCAGGTCGGTACTTTTTACCATAACCACTACTTCGTCTCCTAATTGATACGTTTTGTTGGTTTTTTGACCCACAATTGCGTAGTCTTTCTCGTCAAATGTATAATAATCGTCCTTAATATCCCTAATACGGACCATCCCTTCACATTTATTTTCAATAATCTCTACATATAGCCCCCATTCGGTGACCCCAGAAATTACTCCTACAAACTCACGATCCTTATGGTCTTCCATAAATTTAATCTGCATGTATTTTATAGAATCCCTTTCTGCATTGGCCGCCAAAGACTCCATATTGGAGGAGTGCTTACACTTTTCCTCGTAAACATCTGCCTTTGCAGAGGCGCCCTTATCCAAATAGTGCTGTAATAATCTGTGCACCATTACATCCGGGTACCGTCTAATGGGAGAGGTAAAATGGGTATAGTAATCAAATGCCAAACCGTAGTGCCCAATATTATCTACCGTATAAATGGCCTTGCTCATACTTCGGATGGCCAAGGTATCTACCAGGTTCTGCTCTTTTTTTCCCTTTACATCTTCTAAAAGCTGATTTAGGGAATTGCTAATGGACTTTTTATCCTTAAAGTTTAGTTTGTGTCCAAAACGGGAAATAATACCATTTAAGGCCATTAATTTTTCTTCATCCGGTTCGGCGTGTACACGATATACAAAAGTTTTTTCTGGCTTTTGCTTTCCTATAAATTGGGCTACCCTTCTATTGGCCAGCAGCATAAATTCTTCAATCAATTTATTGGCATCCTTGGACTCTTTAAAATAGACGCCTTGTGGCTCGTTATTCTCATCCAGGTTAAAGCGTACTTCTACCTTATCAAAGGAAATAGCGCCTTCCCTCATCCTTTCAGATCGCATTATTTTAGCCAATCTGTCCATGGTTAGGGTAGCATTAACGATCTCCTCATCTACCTGATAAGCCTTATCCCTAATGGATACCTCCTTACTGATATTTCCTTTCTTGGTTTCTATAATATGCTGTGCTTCCTCATAGGAAAATCGTTCGTTAGATTCCGTTACGGTACGTCCAAACCATTCCTTTTTGATGCGCGCCTTATCATCCAACTCAAACACTGCAGAAAAAGTATACTTTTCCTCGTTGGGCCTTAGGGAACAAGCATTGTTAGACAATACTTCGGGTAACATGGGAACCACCCTATCTACTAAATATACGGACGTAGCCCTGTTATAGGCCTCCTCATCCAGAATAGTATCTGGCGTTAGGTAGTGGGACACATCGGCAATATGGATCCCAATTTCATAATTTCCATTTTCTAGAACGGTAAAGGAAAGTGCGTCATCAAAATCCTTGGCATCCTTTGGATCTATTGTAAAAGTAAGGCTATTACGCATATCCCTTCTTTTCTCAATTTCCTCCTGTTTTATGGACGTGTCCAAGGTATTGGCAAACATTTCTACCTCTGCCGGAAACTCGTGCGGCAGGCCATACTCCGCCAAAATGGAATGAATTTCCGTATCGTGCTCTCCCGGCTTACCCAACACCTGCACAATCTTCCCAAAGGGAGAATCGGCATTGTCTGGCCATTCCTTTAATTCTACAATTACCTTATCCCCATCCTGGGCGGTGGATAATTTATCCTTAGGGATAAAAATATCTGTATACATTCTATAATCTGTGGGACGCACAAAGGCAAAATCTTTTTGCATATCCACAATTCCCACAAAATTATCTTTAAAACGGGACACCACTTTTGTAATCTCCCCTTCTAGCTTTTTTCCCTTTCTTTTAGGAAAAATATATACCTCTACTTCATCTTTGTGGAAGGCTTTTTTAAGCTTATTGAAGGGTACAAAAACATCGTCTTCCATTCCCTCTACCACAATATACGCATTCCCTCTTCCGGTAATATCCACTCTTCCAGTATGGTACGTTTTGGTACTAGCAATGGCCTTATAATTGCCCCTGCCCTCTTCCAAAATTCTTTTCTTCTCTTTTAATTCGGTCAATCGCTTTATAAGCAGATTTCTAGCGTTGGCATCTGTAATACCAATCTTAGCAGCTATTTGTTTATAGTTAAAGGTTTTCTTTGGTTCCTTTTCTAGAACCGTAAATATCCCTTTAGTTATTTCGTTTTTTAAATGATTCTTGCTCTTTTTTTTCTTCTTTGACATTAAGCGTTTAATTTTTGGAAAATTACGAATTTATATCCATTGTCTTTCTATTCTCTTTTAGAAGTTAATCTTTGTTGTTATCAACATATACTATATATACATCTTTCTTTTTTCTAAAATTTTAAAAAAAAATGATTGTTATTATAGTCTGTTGATAGGGGGAATAATTTTATGCTTTTATACTTGCTTTGAGTAGCATTGGAAGTTTATTGACAACTTATTGACTAGTAATTACAATAATTATCAAGGGATTGACAAGGTTATCAACAGTTATTGATAACTCCTTTGAACATAAAATTAGTGATAAGTAAAATTAATTTTACTGTTAATTACTTCGGATATGTGTTTAATATCTTTTGATGAAATTTGAAAAGTAAATTATTAATCTTCCCGAAACTTTTGTAAGGCAACTTTAAAACGGATAATAAAAATTTAATAGTAAGATTTTGTCGGCTGTTTATCAACAATTAACAAGTATTACTAAACCGTTAAATAACAACTGATTCCGTTTTTTTAGAAAATTATGTTGTTAATAAGGTGTAATATGTGGTGAAACCACTGGTATTTGTACATTTGTACTCTTCAATATAGTTGAAAATGAACGTTTTTATAATACTATAATCATAACCTAACTTTAAAAAAATGAAAATAGCCGTTGGAAATGATCACGCGGGAACCGAATATAAACTAGCTATTGTTGGCTACTTAAGATCCCTAGGTGTAGAAGTTGTTAATTATGGTACGGATGGGATAGAAAGTGTGGACTATGCAGATTTTATTCATCCTGTAGCTAGTGATGTTGATAAGGGCAAGGTTGATTTAGGAATAATAATCTGCGGTAGCGGGAACGGCGCTGCAATGACGGCCAATAAATATGAAAATATTAGGGCTGCCCTATGTTGGACAACCGAAATAGTAAAATTAGCTAGGGAACATAACAATGCCAATATTCTTAGCTTACCAGCAAGATATATTTCCTTGCCTCAAGCCTTAGATATGGTAAAAACATTCCTAGATACCTCCTTTGAGGGGGGGCGCCATGAAGACCGAATAAAAAAAATACCCCATTGTATATAAAAAACGGTTGGTTATTGGAATCATAGGGTCCCATTCTTTAAATAATACCAACTCCAAGCAGGATCAAACCGTAGATTGTAGACTAAGATTCCTTTATATATATGATTATCCAAATAAAAACTTTTAACCAATTAGAAACACAGGAATTATATGAGGTGTTGCAATTGCGATCCGAAATTTTTGTGGTGGAACAGGATTGTGTGTATCAGGATATAGATGGGAAGGATGAAGAGGCTACTCATTTAATGGGTAGAAAGAAAGATAAACTAGTGGGCTACACCCGAATTTTTGGTCCAGGACAATTATTTGAGGAAGCTAGTATTGGGAGGGTTATGGTGAAAAAAGGAGAACGTACGCACGGATATGGCAAGGAAATTATGGAGGCTTCCATAGAATTTATACGGAATAGTTTTGGGGATGTTCCCATTCGCATTTCTGCACAGACGTATTTGCTTCAATTCTATACCTCACTAGGCTTTGTAGCTCAGGGATCCGAATATTTGGAAGATGGTATTCCGCATATAGGGATGATAAGGAGATAAAGGATTATAATAACACCTATATTATAAACAGAAAAACACCATATTAGCGGTGTTTTTTTTGTTTACAATATTATGAATCGGTTTAAATTCTGATAGGTGTTTTATCGGTTAGATTGATGTCTTCCAACATATTATCCGTGAATTTGTAATGCCCTTTTGTAGTGATGATTTTAAATCTATTGGATCTCATCCGGCTTAAGGTATCCAAGAAAAGCCATTTCGATTTAAGCATTAAGGGTCTTTCAGATTTCAAACTGATTTCAAAATAATATTTCCTTCCATTTTTTAAAGCCACTATATTGGGGGTAATTTTAGTATCGCTACCTTTTTTTAGAAAGGATTTTGGGCGATCATACCCTTCAATATCCGCTTTAATATTTTCAAATCCATGTGCTTCGAGATGGCTAACTGATTTTTTTATGAAGGCCTCATTTTCAGAATTTTGCATCTCGGAATTTTCAATCTTTGTCATAACGGAAAAATAATAATAAATCTTGTATATTACAAAATTTGAGGGTTCTTCTATAGGGAATTAGTACATTTTTAACAAAATTCACCTCATGTTGTTAAATTAAAGGCGCTGGTATAGTGTAGCCCAACTTTTTTGCTACTACCCTATACAAACAGTTTACATAAATAGGTTTTCCATTTAATCTTTTGGACGTATAATTTTTGGTCATCCTGGAGGATAGACCCCCTTGGGAGCAATTCTTTTTAATGAATAAATTTTTATAGATTTAGAGGTTTAATTTAAATGATATAAAAATTGGGGACGGTCCTTAAGTAAAACTAAGTAAGCTACTTGTTTTTTTATAGGGTCCCTATCTTAAAAAAAACATTATGCAACGGTATTGGAATGGATTTTTAGTTGTAATGGGGATGGTATTGGTAACTTCTTGTCTAAGTGGTAACAAGGAGGAAAACGCCGATCTAAAACATATAGTAGAGGAAATTAGACAGGAATATGCTCCGGATAAACGAGTAGCACTTTTAGAGGTAGAACTGTTGGCTACCGGCGGTAAAACGGTGCTTAGGGGCCAGAGCAACCTACCCGATGCCATCAGTGCCCTTAAGGAAAGGTTGAATGAAAAAAATATAGCTTATACGGATAGTATAGCGTTGCTGCCTGCTGCCAACTTGGAAGGGAAAATTCATGGTCTTGTACAAATATCTGTGGCCAATTTACGCGGAAAGCCTTCCCATTCGTCCGAATTGGTTACCCAGGCGATATTGGGAACCCCTGTGAAAATTCTTAAGGAAAAAAATAACTGGTATCTCATACAAACCCCAGATCGCTATTTATCCTGGGTAGACGCGGGAGGAATTACACGCTTGGAGGAAGCCGATTTCCTAACATGGAAAAGTACGGACAAGGTGATCTTTACCAATACCATGGGGCAGGCTTTCGCCGCTCCAGATAAAAACGCTGCTGTGGTCTCGGATATGGTGGCCGGAGGAATTTTGGAATGGTTGGGCGAGGAAAAAAACTTTAATAAGGTGCGTTTTCCAGATGGGAGAACAGCTTACATCCTTAAAAGCGAGTCCCAGGATTACGAAGCTTGGTTAGCAGCCTTAGACCCCTCTCAGGAATCCTTGGTACATACTTCCAAAACCCTCATGGGGGTACCCTACCTTTGGGGTGGAACCAGTACTAAAGGAGTGGATTGTAGCGGGTTTACCAAAACCATATATTTTCTAAACGGTATTGTATTGCCTAGGGATGCTTCCCAGCAGATACATACGGGTAAGAAGGTAGACGAAGAGAAAAACTTTGACGAGCTGCTACCAGGGGATCTGTTGTTTTTTGGAACACCCGCCACCGAAACTTCAAAAGAACGGGTGGTTCATGTGGGGATGTGGATTGGGAATAACGAGTTTATACATTCTGCTGGAAGGGTACATATTAGCAGTGTAGATAAAACGGCGGATAATTTTGATGAATATAACCTCAACCGTTATTTACGCGCTAACAGATATCTTAAAGAGCCCACTGATGGCTTAATAGAATTGACTAAAACGCCCCTTTTTAAGGATTAAAGGAGTAGCGATAATAAATAGGCCCCATTACATTTCTGATATAATGAAGGTAATGGGGCTTTTTTATGTTTAATAATCAGCGGAATATAAACTTCCCTTCTCTAGGGAAAGCTCGCTAATTTATAGGATCCTTTATTCTATAGAAGTACGGTTTTCCCAGTGCGCACCGATTCGTCTGCTGCCAGCACAATTTTTAGGCTGTTTACCGCATCGTTCAAATGATCGGAAAGGTCTAGATCCTCCTTAATGGCTTTTAATAAATAGGCCTGCTCTAACAAACATAAGCCATCGTGATCTGGTTCATCTTCGGTGGGGATAAGTTGATCCTTTTTTGTGAACTTCCCGGCCTCGTCCAGTTCGCTATAATGCAATTTTAAACTATTGGTCTTGGTATGGCCATCTATGTCCTGGGATTCGCCTTTCTCCTGGTCCATAATAGATACTGCCCCTTTGGGACCAATTACATCTTTTATAAAAACGGCGGTTTCACTCATCATGGGGCCCCATCCGGCTTCGTACCAGCCAACAGAACCGTCTTGGAACCTAACCTGTAGTTGACCGTAATTGTACATCTCGGAATCTATTTCCTCTGTTAAACGGGCTCCTATGGCGCTTACGCTAATGGGTTGGGATTGGGTCATTAAACACATGATATCTACATAATGTACCCCACAATCTACTATGGGCGACATAGAGTTCATCAGTTGTTTATGGGTATACCAATGTGTACCGGAACTTTGCTGGTTTAGGTTCATCCTCATCACCAAGGGTTTTCCTAAATCTCGCGCTACTTCTACAAACTTGGTCCAGGAAGGATGTACTCGTAGTATATAACCCACCACCATTTTTTTATTTTTTTCCTTGGCTAAATCTACCAGTTCCTGTGCCTCTTCTACGGTTAGTGCCAGGGGTTTTTCTACAAACACATGGGCATTTGCCTCCAAACTCATTTTTGCATATTGCGCATGGGTATCTGGGTAGGTATTAATAGATACCACATCTGGTTTGGTTTCTTGTAACGCATTTCCAAAATCGGAAAAAGTAGGTAAGCCGCCCAATTCCTTGGATAATTTTTCCCTGCTTTCCGGACTTCTGCTCACCAATCCCACAATTTCAAATCCATCTAATTTATGATAGGCCCTAGCATGGGATATCCCCATATTACCACAGCCCACTACTAGTGTTTTTAAGGTTTTCATGTTTTAGTTTTAGTCTCTACATTATATAATATGCAAAGTAAGAAATGTTGGTCTAAATTGGAAAGTTTCATCCTTTGGGAATATAACTTTAAACTTGGCGTATTTTCTATTTTACATATTATCACTACATTGTGTTTCCTTTCCATAGTATAGTAACCGATATGGAAAGACTATAATCAACCAAACCATCACAATAAACTTTCCATGGAGGGTTTATAAAACCGACAAACCAAATCTACTATGAGCAAGACCCTACCCCCCCTTAGCCAACGCTTGTTTTCTTTGGATGTATTTCGTGGCCTTACCATGTTTTTATTGATTGCAGAAGCAGCCGGATTTCATGGAAGTTTTAATGAATTGGTATCCGATAATAAATTATTGGAACCCATAGCAAGGCAGCTTGAACATCACCCTTGGAACGGACTTCGTTTTTGGGATTTGATTCAGCCTTATTTCATGTTTATCGTTGGGGTAGCCATGCCTTTTAGCTTAAGAAAACGATTGGCAACACAGACTAAAGCAGCTGTAAACCGGCATATTATTAAACGATGCCTTTTATTGTTCGCCTTTGGGGTGTTGTTGCATTGTGTTTATAGTAAGGCCTTGGTTTGGGAGCTTTGGAACGTGTTGGTACAATTGGCATTCACCATTGCCATTGCCTATGCTATTATGTCCTTGTCCCACAGAACTCAGATTATTATTTGTGTGGGCATATTACTACTTACGGAAGTGTTGTACAGGCTATATAATCCACAAGATCCCTTTGTAAAAGGAAGCAATTTTGGATCTTTTGTAGATCTATTGGTCATGGGAAAACTAAGTGGTGGCGGTTGGGTTTTCATTAATTTTCTACCTACTGCCGTACATACCATAATGGGGGTTTTATGTGGGCAATTATTGTTATCTGGAAAAAGCAATAGGGAAAAGCTGAAACCCATCCTGTTATGGGGCGCAATTCTGTTGGTATTGGGTTATGGTATGGATGTAGCCGGAATAACCCCTATCGTAAAACGTATTGCCACCACTTCCTTTACCTTGGCTTCTGGCGGGTGGACATTGCTTACCCTAGCCCTGTGTTATTGGTGGATGGATATTAAGGGACATAACAATAAATGGCTCCTTATTTTTTCTGTGGTAGGTACCAATTCCATTTTTATCTACCTGTTTTCGGAAACTGTGGGATCCCAGTGGTTTAGAGGATTTGGTCTAATTTTCTCTGAAGGGATCTTGGCACCCTTGGGGGTTAATCACAGCATTATTATGGTGATCAACTCCCTCCTAGTCTTATTTATGTTTTGGTATATCACCTATTTTCTGGATAAAAAGAAGGTCTATTTTAAAATATAAGCTATTGTTTTAGAGGGGGATTTCTATTTTAGAATGCCCCTATACGTTGCTTCATCTTTTAGCAGTGCCGTTGCGGTTTGGATAGCTTCGTCATGGACTAGGTGGTATTGGTATAGGCCATCTCTATAAAAATATCTTTTTAAGATTTCGTCCTCCAAATTCTTTTGAATCTCTGTTCTATACTTGTCCAAGGCTGCAGTCTTATCTTTATTCATGGCCAGTAATAGGGATTTGTATTGTTCGGTTACTTGGGTTCCGTACAGGGCACTCCCCTCGCTCCCCATTACTTCCTTTAAAGCTTTTTCTGACTTGGTTTCAAAGCTAAAATTACTATTGGATACATAGGCCTTAAACTGTTGGTACTCATTGTCTCCAAAGTTGAAATTCGCACTGCTGTTTAGTTGATTTTTATAATAATAATCGGTGGCAAAATCAAAAATAAGTTGATCTTCCATCAAGGCTTGGGTATAGGCATTTGTTTTTGCGGTGGCGATTTCGATATCTGGCAGAATGCCCCCTCCATCTTGTACCTTTCTTCCATTTTTGGTGGTAAAATCTTGGAAGCGGGTATTCTTAAGAGCATTCCCATCCTCATCCCGATTATTGTAATCCAAGGATTGGATACACCTGCCCGAAGCGGTGTAGTATCTAGAGATAGTGACCTTTAATTGAGTGCCATAGCTTAGTTTTAATGGGCGTTGTACCAAGCCTTTTCCAAAACTTCTGGCCCCAATAATAACGGCCCTATCTAAATCTTGAAGACTTCCGGCTACTATTTCACTGGCAGAGGCACTCCTGCCGTTTACTAATACTACTAGGGGAATTTCCGTATCTACCGGTTGCTTGGGGGTTTTGTACTCCCTGTTAAACTTTTTTACCTTGGATTTGGTAGTCACCACCAATTCTCCCTTAGGTATAAACAGGTTGGTGATATTAATGGCTTCAGACAATAATCCTCCCGGATTATCCCTTAAATCCAACACAATCTTCTTGGCACCCTTCACTTTAAGATCCAACAAAGCTTCTTTAGTCTGTGCCGTGGCTTTTTTGTTGAACTTGGACAGCACAATGTACCCCGTATCATCATTAATCATTTTATAAAACGGTACGGCATCTACTTCTATGGCTTCTCGGTTAATGGTGGTGGTCCTAGTTTCTCCTTGCCTAAGATAGGTAACCGTTACACCGGTATTTTTGGCCCCTTTTAGGAGTTCGTCTGCACTGTCCTGAATTTCGGAAATGGAAAGGTCCCCAATCTTAATAATTTCGTCCCCTGCCTTGAGTCCGGCTTTATCCGCTGGATAATTTTGGTAGGGTTCTACAATGAGTATTTTGTCTTTAAAACTTCGGACCGATGCGCCAATGCCGGAATATTTTCCCTGATTGTTTATTTTAAAAGTTTCTACATCCTGTTCATTCAAAAATGTGGTGTAGGGATCTAGTTCTCCCAGCATGTTCTTAATGGCGGTATCCATCAGTTCTGCAGGGTTGGTCTCATCCACATAGTTCATATTTAGTTCCTTGAACAGGGTGGTGAAAATCTCTATCTGTTTGGCAATTTCAAAAAAATCGCTCTTAAAGCTACTTCCAGCAATTAAAAAAGCAATTGCAAGAACTGGAACTAACATTCGTTTTAGCAATATCCTTTTCATATCAAGATGTTTATTATTTTTTAACGGTCCTATGTAATAAGCAGTTTTCCCTTCGTATTTGCCATAAGTTTTCTGAGGTGCTTATTGTATCTCTTTTGGGGCATTTTTTGCATTGAAGGTCTTCATCAATCGGATCATAGTGTCCGATATTTTTGCCTGTGTGGGCATCTCTTTCCCAAGATATAAAAACATAAACGCAAACTGCTTTTCGTTGTTGTTAAAAAGTAGCTGTTTATTAAGTCGGTACCCCTCCCGCATCAATCTTTTTATTCGATTTCTCTTTATGGCACTCTTAAAATTTCTTTTGGAAGCCGTGACCCCTACCTTATAGCGTGGCTGGTCCTTAAACCGCGTCTCTAGGTAGATCAGTCTAATGGGGTAATGGGTAACGGACGATCCTTCAGCAAATAACTGATCTATGAGCTTTTTGCTTTTTAACTTTTCTTTTTTTGGGAATTTATAGGTCATGCTGCTGTAAAAGTAAAATAAAAAGCACAGATATGGGATATGACCAGCATCATAGTTCACAATCTCCCTAGCTATTACCTTAGGGTATCATTTTAACTAGCGAACCAAGTATGAGGTATGGGAAATTTACAAGTTGAAAAATTGAGGAACAACCCTCACAAGGCAAGATATATTAAGCAGTTATTAGGGGATATTAGGGCCTTAGAACATGTTTTGGAACACAAAATGTTTGAGCTTAGTCCTATAAGGATCGGTGCCGAACAGGAATTTTGTTTGGTAGATGCCTGCTGGCAGCCTTCCAATAAGGCGTCGGAAATACTTGAAGCAATTAGCGATTCCCATTTCACCCATGAATTAGCCCTTTATAACTTGGAGATTAATTTGGATCCCCTTCCCCTATCCGGAAAATGTTTTTCCCAAATGCACCATCAATTGAATCGCCTATTGGAAAAAGCCGATAAGGCGGCTGGGGAACAGGCGGTTAAAATTATCCTTTGTGGCATTTTGCCTACCATTTCCAAACGTCATTTAGATATGGACTATATGACCCCTATTACCCGTTATCAGATTTTGAACGAGGTGATTACGGAAATTAGAAACCACGATTTGGAATTTCATATAAAGGGGGTAGACGAGCTAAATATACGTCACGATTCTGTTTTGTTTGAAGGTTGTAACACCAGTTTTCAAACGCACTTGCAGATAGACCCCTACGACTTTGAAGATACCTACAACTGGTCCCAGGCCATTGCAGGGCCCATTTTATCTATTTGTACCAATTCTCCCATGCTGTTTGGAAAGGAATTATGGGAAGAGACCAGAATTGCCCTATTTACTCAGAGTGTGGATACGCGGGCCAGTAATTTCCTTTTAAATGAAAGTGAATCTAGGGTCCATTTTGGGAATAAATGGGCAAGAGGAAGTGTCGTAGATTATTTTAAGGAATCTATTTCCGGATTTAGAAGTCTTTTTTCTACAACAGAAGAGATAGATAGTTTAAAAGATTTGGAACAAGGAAGGATACCAAAACTAAAGGCATTGGCGCTTCATAATGGGACGGTGTACACCTGGAACCGCGTCTGTTATGGTGTTACCAATGGCAAACCCCATATTAGAATTGAAAATAGGTACCTGCCCGCTGGTCCCACTACCGAAGATGAGATTGCCAATATGATGCTTTGGGTGGGGGT
This sequence comes from Arenibacter lacus, assembly GCF_008711145.1. NCBI lineage: Bacteria > Pseudomonadati > Bacteroidota > Flavobacteriia > Flavobacteriales > Flavobacteriaceae > Arenibacter > Arenibacter lacus. The sequence goes on along the minus strand of NZ_VVIN01000017.1, from coordinate 16,365 downwards.
AATGATGGGCAGACCCAAAAAGTATAATGCTCTCCATACCAAGATGGATTTTAAGGAGGTAAAGGGAAATTTTTTCCATGCTGCGAGATACGGGATGGCGGCACAATTTTATTGGGAGGGACAACTAATCCCCAGTCAACGGTTGCTGTTAGATCTTCTAATTCCTATGGCTTATAGGGGACTGTATAAATTAGGGGTGGCAGCAGAAGATGTGGAACATTATTTAAAAATTATTGAAAAGCGGATTGCCACCCATAATGGTGCTCGTTGGACGGTGCTTAGCTATAGACATCTGAGAAAGGAGTTTAAGATTCCCGATGTTTTGGTCCTATTGACAGCCAAGATGTATGAGGGGCAGCAAAAGGGATATTCCGTGGACGGATGGCAGTTGCCCAGAGGAGATGTTTCTATATTGGACACAGATAACAGGAAGGTCTACCATCGGATGAGTGTGCGAACCATTACCGCCCAGGATAGTGATAGTACAGCCTTGGTATTGAAAATGATGCAGTGGAAAAATATTCATCATGTTCCCATATTAAATGATGATTTGGATTTGGTTGGATTGTTAACATGGACCGATCTTAAGGCGTATTTAAAAGAGCCCGATAAGTTTGATGGCCGGGTATCGGAAAGGATGAAAACGGAACTACATACCATACGTCAAGACGAAAGCCTAGACAGGGCCAAGGAATTAATGGAAAGTAAAGCCATTAATTGCCTACCAGTGGTACATGGTAAGAAGCTGGTTGGGATCATTACAAGCAGGGATTTATGATGAAAAAACCAGAAGCCTTGGGGGATGGCCGACTCATAGGCCATTTAAAAGGAGGTGATAAGGGGCCTACTATGGTGTTCTTTGGCGGAATTCATGGGAACGAACCTTCTGGGGAAAAGGCCATAGAAGAAGTTTTCCAAAAATTGAAGAAAGAAATTATGCCCCTTAAGGGGTCTATTTATGGAATCCGTGGCAATGTGATGGCACTTAAGTTGGGTAAAAGATTTATAGATCATGATCTAAACCGATTATGGACTGAAAAAAGAATGGAAGAAATCTTCAACAAATCGGAAGATCAACTTCTTAGGGAAGAAAGGGAATTGCTAGCCATATCCCATGTTTTGAAGACCATTCTGGATACAGAACCGGGTCCATTTTATTTTATTGATTTTCATACCACCTCTAGTGAGACTCCTCCTTTTATCACTATAAACGATGCTTTGATTAACCGAAAATTTGCAAGGCTTTTTCCCGTGCCCATAGTGTTGGGGATAGAGGAGTATTTAGAAGGTCCCTTACTTAGTTATATCAACCAAAAAGGGTATCTCTCGGTAGGGTTTGAGTCTGGTCAACACCTAGCCAAAGAAGCCGTGGAGAAAAGCGTTGCTTTTATGTGGTTGGCCCTGGTATACGGCGGCGCTCTTTTAAAAGATTCCATTACCGATTTTGAGGAATACAAGACAAAACTTCAAGAATCGGGCGGTAATGATTCCAACTTTTATGAGATTTTCTATAAACACGGCCTTGAAAAAAGGGACCAATTTACCATGGAACCCGGATTCAGGAGTTTCGATCTAGTCAATAAAGGAAGTTTATTGGCCCAACACAATCATGAATCTATATTGGCAAAAAAACAGGCACGGGTATTTATGCCGCTGTATCAAAAGCAGGGAGAGGATGGTTTTTTTCTAATTAGAAAAATCCCTTCCCTGGCCTTGTGGTTATCTGCCGTATTGAGAAAAATAAAGATGAGTGCCCTGTTGCCCCTATTACCCGGACTATCCTGGGCAGATAAAAATAAGGGCATTTTATTGGTCAATAAAAAGGCTGCCCGATTTTTAGCAAAGCCATTTTTCCATCTGTTGGGATATCGGAATAGGGTACTCAATAAAAATGAAATTTTAATGATCAGTAGGGAGTCCACCGCTAAGAACAAGATGTACCAAGCTACCTGGTGGTACTAAAAAGAAAAATCCGTTTAACACAAGCTTTTGGGCCCATGTTAAACGGATTTATCCATTTGGTTAAACTGTTTTATTCTGAAGCCTGCCAAAAATTATTTTCCAAATCGACGTCTGCCATCAACTGGGAAGGATCTATAACAATGGCCTTAACGCTATCTAAAGGCTTGTTAAGCTCAAAACTATAGGTTGGGTATGCCCAGGCCCAGTTTGGTAATACGGTTCTTTCAAGGCCAGGATAAGGATTATCCTTCCCGCCGTACATCATCCTAAGCGGAGCATAATACGTTTCTTGGGTCCCGTCCTTGTAGATAACAAAAATATCTATAGGCATGGGCATGGAACCAATACGCTCTAAACTAATCTTTGTCTTATCCCCTTCTGCTACTACTTCTTTAATACCATAATCGATGGTTTTGGTAGTCTGGGTCCAGTCCGATAGGTACCAGTTTAATTCCATCTTGGACACTTTTTCTGCAGTCCTGATGAAATCGTTGGGTGTGGGGTGGGTAAACTTAAAATCCTCATAGTATTTCCTTAAGGTTTCCATCAGCTTATCCTGCCCTATTACATAGCCCAATTGGGAAAGGAAAATAGCGCCTTTGCTATAGGCAGCAACACTATATGCAAAATTGAGATCATAACGATCTGCGTGGGTGGTCTGTGGTTCTTCCATTCCAGATTCTATCAGCCTATAGTAGCTGTTATAAGATCCTTCAAAAGGATTTTCCTTGTTCTGATCCATAATCTGGTTCATACACAAACTGGAAATAAAGGAAGTAAAGCCTTCATCCATCCACTCGTGCTTGGTCTCATTAGTAGCCAATACGTGCTGAAACCATGCGTGGGCCAGCTCGTGGACCATTACGCCCACCAGGCTACCAAAGGATCTTTCCCCGGTAATAAGGGTACCCATGGCATATTCCATTCCGCCGTCTCCCCCTTGTATTACGGAGTATTGCTCATAGGGATATTCCCCAATGTTCCTGCTTAGGAACTCCATAGCTTCGGCTGTTTTAGACTGAAGGTTTTTCCAGTTCTCCAAAATGTCCTTGTTGTCCTTGTAAAGGAAATGCAAGGTAGGTCCGTCTTCCATCCGTAGCACATCGTGGATATAGTCCGGATCTGCCCCCCAGAAGAAGTCGTGCACCATAGGCGCTTTAAAATGCCAGGTAAGGGTTTTTCCCCTTTGCCTTTTCACTTTTGTTCCTGGAGCCTCGTATCCATGCCCTATTTCCTGGGCATTTTGTAGGTAGCCGGTAGCGCCAACGGTATACTTTTTATCCAGGGTAAGCTTTACATCATAATCGCCCCACACCCCATGAAATTCACGGGCTATGTACGGGGTTGCATGCCAGCCCTCAAAATCGTATTCTACCATTTTAGGATACCACTGCGTCATAGAAAGGGCTACCCCTTCCTTACTATTTCTACCACTACGTCTAATTTGTTGGGGTACCTGCCCCTCAAAGACCATATCAAAAGTAGTTTTACCGCCAGCTGGGATGGGTTGGTTTAGTTCTACCACCAAGATGGTTCCCTCTTCTGTGTATTTTACGGGTTGGCCATCCTGACTAAGTTGGCTAACACGTAAGTAACCAATTTCTTCCGGACTTAGGGTTGCAATTCTACTTACCCCTTCGTTCATCATTCTACGGTCTGGATCAGGGATAGTTTGTAAGCGAACATCCATTTCGCTACCAGGTTGAAAGGCATTGAAATAGAGGTGATAAAATACCCGTGTTAACTCGTCCGGGGAATTATTGGTATACACCAATTTTTGGGTTCCTGTATATTGATAATTTTTAACATCCATGGTTACGTCCATGGTATAATCTACATGTTGTTGCCAATAGGCATTGTTGCCTTGGGCCTCTAATGTAGATGTTAGCCCACAGAGCGCAACGAACAATCCAATTAAAAATCCTTTACTTTTTTTCATTTTTATTATAGTTTAATTTTTCCTTTAGAAACGGCCTCGGCCATAATTAGGGCATTATAGGCATTTACCATTTTTCCGGATTTGGAGATATCTTTAAAATGCTTTGGTTTATCTGCATCGCCTCCTACAATTACTTGTAAGTTGGAGGGAAGTCCAGACTGCATTATTATTTTCTTTACCTGTGCGGCCGATAAATCTGGGTAATAAGACATAATAAGCGCTGCTACACCGGCAACGGCAGGCGCTGCCATAGAAGTACCCCCTTGAAATTCATATTCGTTACCTGGCATGGTAGAATAAATAGCGCTTCCTGGGGCAAACACGTCTACATTTATAGCTCCATAGTTAGAGAAGGAAGCTATCATTTCCGAACCATACTTACTAGTCAATGCTCCTACCGTAATAACATTATCGGCAATTTCTGGCCCGTTGTTAATTTGGTCGTTGGGGAAATTGGGGTTGTTGGGATCGTCCAGGTCTTGGCTAGAATTTCCTGCGGCATGTACAAAAAGTACATCGTGCTCGGCAGCGTATTTAATGGCATCGTATACCCATTCTGCATTGGGAGAATAGGCTTTTCCGAAGCTACCATTAATAATTCTAGCACCGTTGTCTACTGCGTAACGGATGCCTAGGGCAATATCCTTATCGTATTCGTCTCCGTTTGGGACGGCACGGATACTCATAAGCTTTACGTTATTTGCAACACCGTTTGCACCAAGGCCATTATTTCTTTGAGCGGCAATTATCCCGGCAACATGGGTACCGTGACTCTCATCTTCTACGCGGTTTTGCGGATTACCGTCTCCGTAGTTGGTATCGTTAATGTCATAGGGATCGTCCCCTACAATTTCCCTTCCGTTAAAATCCACATTGTAGTGGTAATTAAGTTGTTCTGCGAAATAGGTAATTCCTCTGTTTAATTCCTCCAACACCTCGGAAATAGAATCTTTAATGCTCAGCATCTGGGTTAGGATCCCCACGTTGCCAATCATGTTCTCATTTTCCGTATCTATGGCAGCCAGGTCTTCCTTGGTATAGGAATCTTTACCCAAGAAGGTTTTTACTTCAGTATCGGCATTTTTTACCGCCTGGTAAAGCTGCTCATAACGCTGTTTGTTGCTCAGGGCCTTTTCTGTATCTTTCTCCAATTCTTTCTTGGCTCTTTGCTGTAGTTCTTCATCCCCTAAACCTAGGGCAACAATCCTCGTCTTTTCTAGCTGTTCGTTATAGGAATCGCCCAAAAAGTTATAGCCATGGATATCGTCTACGTATCCGTTATTGTCATCGTCTATATTATTTCCGGGAATCTCCTTTTCGTTTACCCAAAGTACATTTTTAAGGTCTTCATGGGCAAGGTCCATACCAGCATCCAACACGGCAACTACTACAGTTTTACCTTTTCTATTTTTAATAATTTCGGAATAGGCCTTATCCACGCTCATTCCCGGGATGGTATCGGTAAGCAGGTCTAAGTGGCCCCAGTTTTTTTTCTCAGCCTCGGTAAGTTCCGAGGTTTTTAAGGGAAGGGTGTCTATATTCTCAATTGGGGTAGAAACCAGGGCGGTTCCACCACAACTAAAAAGAAGTGCAGAGGCCATGATGGCCAGCAAGGATTTGTTTACGTTCATCATTGTTTGTAGTTAAATTAAATTATAAAATTTTGTTGAAAGATCTGCCCGGATAATCCGCACGAAAGGTTTCTATACTGCCACGATCTGCCATGGTAACAAAACAGGTTTTACCATCTTTGCCACCAAAAGCGAGGTTAGAGGGTTTTTTCCCTTTCAGTTGGACTTCCGATATTATTTTTCCGTTTTTGTTTACCACTACCACGGTACCTTTCCCATAACGGGTAATGTATAAATTTCCCTTATTATCGCATCGCATCCCGTCTAGGCCCTCGTCTTCAAAAGAGATCAATTCCTTCTTTTTGTGTACGCTGCCATCGGCATTAATGCGGTATTCCCAGACCTTGCGCTGTACGGATTCGTTCACATACAGCTTGCGGCCATCGGGACTCACTTCTATTCCATTGGTGGTCCCCATATTATCTTCCAAAAGCTTCAATTTCCCGTTAGGGGCTACCATCCAAATTCTCCCACTGCCTTCTGCCCAATTGGGATCGCTTAAATACAGGGTGTTATTAGGGGCAATGGCCAGGTCATTAGGCTGATTAAAGGTGGAGTCTTGTACCCATACCTCTGGTAGGTTGCTTCCTTTTTTAACCCTATAGACCTTATGGCCCATATAATCTGCAATAAACATATCTCCTTGGGCATTAAAACGTATGCCGTTTCCAATGCTTCCTTTGGGCAACCTAAGGTAAATTTTTCCTTTTCCCTGCGGGTCTACCACCCCAATGGTTCCTTCTTCCTCATAATTAACGGCAAACAAGGCTCCCTGTGCGTTTACGGCCGGACCTTCTATTCCCTTGGTAAATACGTATTCTTCCGTAAAGTCGGTGCTATATTTTTTTGCTGGACTACAGCCTACAATTATTAAAAAACAGGTGAAGGCAAGGAGGTTGGCTTGATTCATATTATTTAAAAAGCTGGTCAAAGGTATGTATTTCGTTTAAGCGCACTCCTCTCTCCGTGGTCTTTAAGGTGCAAATTTGATTATGGGCGTCGTGTTCCATAAACAAGTAATGGTCATTTTTTACCGCGGTTTCCAAAAAATGAGCTTTTTCGGAAAGGGTTACTAAAGGGCGGGTATCGTATCCCATCACATAGGGAAGGGGAATGTGACCTACCGTAGGGATGAGGTCTGCAACAAAGACCAAGGTCTTGCCTTGGTAGGTGATATGGGGTAACATTTGTTTCTCCGTATGACCGTCTACAAATAAGATTCCAAAATCTAGTTCCGATTTTTCAACAAAATCGGTCCCATTCCTACTTATAAACCGCAACTGCCCACTTTCTTGCATGGGCAAAAGGTTTTCTGTTAAAAACGAAGCCTTTTCCCTAGCATTGGGTTTAGTTGCCCATTCCCAGTGGGCTTCATTGGTCCAGAAATGTGCATTCTTAAAGGCGGGTTCGTAGCCTGTTCTGTCCTTATTCCATTGAATACTCCCCCCACAATGGTCAAAATGCAGGTGGGTTAAGAATACATCGGTAATATCGTCCCGATGAAAGCCATGCTTTTTAAGGGAACGGTCCAAGGAATGGTCGCCCCATTGATAATAGTAACTGAAAAATTTTTCGGATTGTTTATTGCCCATTCCGTTATCGATTAGAATTAATCGATCGCCATTTTCGATCAAGAGGCATCGGGCAGCAAGATCGATCATATTATTGGCGTCGGCGGGATTGGTCCTGTTCCAAATCGATTTGGGCACAACACCGAACATGGCCCCACCATCCAACTTAAAATTTCCTGTTTCTATGGGGTATAGTCTCATCGAAAAAGATTAGTACGTGCAAAATAACAAAAGGAGTAGGTATAATGTTATAAACCCTATTTTATTAGTGGTTATTTAACATTTCAATTTATAGAATTAGCGGTAACTCCTACTATTCCAAATAAATAATCTTCTCATTCACACTAATATTTTCCTTAAAATGGAAGGGACGTTTATGACCCTGTTCGTCCATAATAAGAATAGGAAGGATGTCCTTATTTTTACCGTATTTTTTTACCCATTCCCTAGTAGTGCTATCTTCCTCTGCCTTTACTATTTGCTCCTTAAATTCATTGGCAGAAATTTTATAGGCCCAAGGGGTCAAATCTGTTTTACTTGCAAACAGGGAAGAGGCATCCATAGGGTCCAGTAAATTTAAGCCTGCAGCGTTTTCATCTGGAGAGATCAAAACCACCTTATTGGGGATATAGAAGGAATTATGAGCCAACTGGGTGGCAAGCATATTGATTTCGCTATTTCCCGTGAGCGCAATAAAGGTGTTTTTATCCTGGGCATTGGCCAGTTCAAAAGTGTCTTCTTTTAAGGCATTGCCGTAAATGGCATTCATCCCCATTTCCTTGGCCTCATTTACGAGGTCTTTATTAGAGTCTATCAAGACCACTTCCTGGTGTTCCTTCAGTTGGGATGCCATATAGCGCCCTAAGGGGTTTGCACCCAGAATAAGGTACCCCTTTCTTGAATCTTGCTTTACCAACTCCCCTCTTTTTCGCAACCAATTGGTAGTCCAGGTAAGGAATAAAGGGACGGTAAGCGTGGTGGAAATAGCCATAAATACCAAGATGGAAAATATTTCGGTAGTGATGATTCCCATTTGCAATCCAATGCCCGCTATAATAATTTCTACAGCCCCTCTTCCATTCATCCCAGTACCTATGGTAATACCTTCGCGCCATCCATGGCCACTAGGAAGATAGAATAAAGCAGTACCTACAATTTTTCCGACTACGGCACCTACAATGATTAAAATTAAAAGGGCAAGATCTGTTTGGAAGACTTCCAAGCTAACATGGAATCCGGCGGTGACAAAGAAAATAGGAGCTAGAAAACCTATAGACATGTCGTGAAATACCCCGGTAACTTCTTTAAAAACCTGACGGGGAAATACCCCATCCCTAATGAAGAGTCCGGCCATAAATGCTCCTAAAATCCCGTGGAGTCCGGCAATTTCTGCCAATTCTGAAAACAACAGGACAATAAGCACCATTATGGTAAAATGAAAGGTGCGGCTTATCGTCTTAAATTTGGACAATGCCTTGCCGATAAGCGGAAACATATAAATACCGATAATGACCGCGGCTGCAAAGAAGAGGATAGCCTTTCCGGCCACCCAGCTCAATCCGGCTGCATCTACACTACCCACGTCTACAAAACCGATGATTCCGGCAAATATTACCAATGCCAAAGTATCCGATATTAGGGCTCCGGCCATAAGAACATAGGCAATACGGGTGTCTAGTAATTTTAAATCTACTAAAATTCTACTTTTGGTAGCTAGGGAGGTTACCCCTACTGCAATACCCACAAATAGGGCGGCAATTTGGGTGCCATCAAAAATAATGATGGTATAGTATCCCAATACAAAGGGAACCACAAAGCCCCCTATAGCTGCAAGTAGGCCTGCCCATGAGGCTTTTCCTAAATCTTTAAAATTGATTTCCATTCCTATATAGGCCATGAGAAAGATGATACCCACTTCGGCCAAGGTGTCTAGAGCTGCAGAGGTTTCCAATAGGCCCAATAGCGCCGGACCAAGTACTATACCGATTAGAAGTTCGCCAAGAATGGGAGGAAACCCTACTCGTTTAGCTACCATACCGCCTGCCCAGGCAGCAAGTAAAACAAGTAGAAGATTTAATATTTGCAGTTCTGCCATAGGATACTAGATTTGAAAAGTAGGTCGGAAAAATACTTAAATATTGCTAATTGGCAAAGAAACCCTATAATATGTTAGGATTGTCCAACGGAATCCATTTACCCATATTGGCTTTGCAAATGGATCTTTATCAATAAGGGGATGCTAGTGAAGATAAGGTTTTTTCTGTTTTATTTTATATTTCTATGTAAGAAAACTTATCTTGTCCTAAAATATTATATGGTAGAACTTGCAGGAATAGTTGTTCTTGGTATACTGGCACAATGGGTGGCATGGCGATTTAAATTACCGGCCATATTGCCTCTCATTCTTATTGGTTTATTGGTAGGGCCCATTGCCACCTTGTTTACGGTGGATGGCACCAAATTAATTAGACCTATCTGGAATGAAAAGCAGGGCTTGTTTTTAGGGGAAAGCCTCTATCACTTTGTTTCCCTGGCCATTGGAGTGATACTTTTTGAAGGCGGACTTACCCTTAAGCGATCCGAAATATCCAGAGTAGGACCGGTGATTACCAAGCTGATTACGGTTGGCAGCATCGTCACCTTTTTTTTGGCGGGTGCGGCAGCACACTTTGTGTTTAACCTTTCCTGGCAAATTTCATTTTTATTTTCTGCACTGATCATTGTTACGGGACCTACGGTTATTAGTCCCATTCTAAGAAATATTCCCTTAAAAAAAGATTTATCGGCCATCCTTAAATGGGAAGGTATCCTTATAGACCCTATAGGAGCCTTGGTAGCGGTCCTAGTGTTTGAGTTTATACGTATTGGGGAAGGACAGGGATATACTACTACAGGGTTGTTAGAGTTTGTTAAAGTGTTGCTGATGGGATTCACCTTCGGATTTACCTTTGCTCATGCCCTAACCCAAGTGATTAAGCGAAATTATGTACCGCATTATTTGTTGAATGTGGTGTCTTTATCCGTAGTACTTTCGGTTTTTGTGTTGGCAGAACTATTTGCGCATGAATCCGGACTGCTTGCCGTGGTGATTATGGGGATGGTGATGGGAAACACCCACCTGCCCAATATAAAGGAGTTGCTCTATTTTAAAGAATCGTTAAGCATTCTATTGATTTCCATGCTGTTCATTTTACTCTCGGCCAGTATGAATATATCGGAGTTGCAATTGCTGTACACTCCCAAAACCCTGATACTTTTTGCCTTGGTAGTTTTTGCGATAAGACCCATTGGGGTTTTCTTGAGTAGCATGGGCTCCAATCTTAATTTTAGGGAAAAACTATTTATAAGTTGGGTGGGTCCCAGAGGGATTGTGGCGGCAGGTATCGCCTCCCTGTTTGGTTCCAAATTGGTATTAAGCGGAGAACCAGGTGCAGAATATATAACCCCATTGGTTTTTATGATTGTATTGGGTACGGTGCTGTTAAATGCATCTACGGCCCGACTCATAGCTAAATTACTGGGGGTATTTCTGGAAAAATCCGAAGGAATACTACTTGTAGGCGCCTCTTCCGTGGCTAGGTTGATTGGGAGCTATCTTAAAAAGAACAATAGGCATGTGGTATTGATAGATAATAACCAGACCAATATAGAACAGGCCAAAAAACTGGGCTTGGAAGCTATTGTTACCGATATATATTCCGATGCGCTTACCGATGATATAGAGTTGAGCGATATGGGCTACCTCATGGCTATAACCGGAAACTCGGACATTAACAAGTACGCGGTAGCTACCTTTAAAAAACAATTTGGGGAGAAGGGTGCTTTTAGGCTAATAGACTCCGAGGAGATGAACGACCCAGAGAACAATCCTAAGGAAGGCTTGTTTTCCCATACGGATGACTATATCAAGCTAACCGAAACCGCAAGGAGGTATCCCTCTATCAATGAAATTGAGTTAAAGGATAAGGAACACTACCAGGCCTTAATAGAAATTACGAAGGCAGATAAAGATATTGTACCTTTATTCTTTAAGGATGTGGATGGCGACCTAAAAATAATCTCCTCCTTTAGTACCGAACTAGAGGATATAGCCGAGGGAAGTAAGTTGGTATACTTGGGAAAAAAGATGGAGGCCGATGTAGGCGCCAATGGGGAAGAAGCAACGTCCCTTAAAGAGTAAGTTCCCAATGTATTATGGATGGCCTACGATTACGTACTAAATGTATTTTATAGTGGAGTTTCCAAGTAGTTGTACCCGTTTAGGAAATCATCTACTTATTGGTAGACTTTCACCCAATCTATAATCATTTGTACAGGGAGGTCCTCAGGAGCTACTTCTCCCACCCAGTTTCCGCCCAGCTGCATGTCCAACATAAAATAGAATGGCTGATCAAATGGCCATTGGCTGGGATCTACATCCGCTAATTTAGGATAGGTAAAAGTCTCTTTTCCGTTTAGGGTGAAGACCAATTTATCTGGGAACCATTCCAATCCATATACATTGTATTTTTCTGGATCAACAGCCACCGTGGTTGAATGTGGCGGAATGGAATTTTGTTTAAGTTCTAAGGTGTAGTAGGAGTGTATGGTCTGATAGATTTTATGCTCAAAGCTTAAACGCTCCATGATATCTATTTCCCCATTTCTTGGATAGGCCCCATATTTGGGTTGGTCTGCCAACATCCATAGGGCGGGCCATGCCCCTTGGGCGCTTTCCAATTTGGCTTTTATTTCTATTTTCCCGTATTGGAATGCAAATTTCCCTTTGGTAGATACGCCTCCGGTTAAATAAGGTACGGTATCTAGTGACCTATCGGGATTTACAATTCCCCGTAAATAGAGTTTTCCGTCTTTTATATGGATGCAATCTTCGTGTGGAGACATATAATTGCCCCAGTCTGCAGTATTTCTTTCTATAACGTTCCACTTCGCTGGATCCAAGAAATTTTCTTGGTCAAAATGTTCTTCCCAGATTAGTTTCCAGTCGTCTTCTTGAGAGGTGGTATGTTTAATGCCGCCACAACCCAGTATACATAATAGACCTACTAACAATAAGCTATAATGTTTCCAGGTGGTGGCAGTCATATCCCTTAGTCGTTCAATTTAAGTACAGCCATGAATGCTTCTTGTGGAATTTCTACGTTTCCTACCTGTCTCATTCGCTTTTTACCTTTCTTCTGTTTTTCCAACAGTTTTCTTTTCCTGGAAATATCCCCTCCATAACATTTGGCGGTTACATCCTTCCTAAGGGCTTTAATGGTTTCCCTAGAAATAATTTTGGCTCCGATCGCTGCCTGTATAGGAATATCAAACTGCTGTCTTGGAATCAATTTTCTAAGTTTTTCACACATTTTCTTACCAATGGTAGCGGCACTGTCAGCGTGGATCAATGCAGATAAAGCATCTACGGGCTGTCCGTTCAATAAGATATCTACACGCACTAATTTAGATGCCCTCATTCCCACCGGAGCATAATCAAAAGAGGCATATCCCTTTGAAACAGTCTTAAGCCTATCGTAAAAATCGAACACGATTTCTGCCAAAGGCATATCAAAATTAAGTTCTACCCGATCCGTAGTTAGATAGGTCTGATTGGTGATCTGTCCTCTTTTATCAATACAAAGGGACATTACGTTGCCCACATAATCTGCCTTGGTAATAATGGTGGCCTTAATATAAGGTTCCTCTACACGGTCTAGAGTGGAAGGGTCTGGAAGGTCCGAGGGGTTATTAACTATAATAGCTTCTTCTGGGTCCTTGCGGGTATAGGCATGATAACTAACGTTGGGAACGGTAGTAATCACCGTCATATCAAATTCCCTTTCCAATCTTTCCTGAATAATCTCCATATGGAGCATCCCTAGGAATCCACACCTAAATCCAAAACCAAGGGCCGCACTGCTTTCTGGTATAAATACCAAAGAAGCATCGTTTAGCTGAAGTTTCTCCATAGAAGCACGGAGTTCTTCATAATCCTCGGTATCTACGGGATAGATTCCGGCAAACACCATGGGTTTTACATCTTCAAATCCTTCAATGGGATTTTTAGTGGGACTGGCAGCATCGGTAATGGTATCTCCTACCTTTACTTCCCTAGCTTCCTTTATTCCGGTGATGAGGTATCCCACATCACCTGCTTTAATACTTTGTTTGGGATGTTGCGTCAATTTTAAGGTACCTACCTCATCAGCATAGTAATCCTTATTGGTAGCAACAAACTTTATCTTTTGACCTTTTTTAATTTCGCCATTAATTACCCTAAAGTAGGTTTCAACCCCTCTAAACGGGTTATAAACAGAATCGAATACCAATGCCTGTAGGGATTCGTCCACATTTCCTTTTGGTGCGGGGATTCGCTCAATAATGGCAGTTAAGATATCTTCTATCCCCAACCCGGACTTGGCCGATGCTGGGATCACTTCTTCGGGTTTACATCCTAGGAGTTCTACAATGTCGTCTGTTACTTCTTCCGGATTGGCACTGGGTAAATCTACCTTGTTTAATACAGGAATAATCTCCAAATCGTTCTCTAATGCCAAGTATAGGTTAGAGATGGTTTGGGCCTGTATGCTCTGTGCAGCATCCACAACCAATAAGGCTCCTTCACAAGCGGCTATGGAACGGGATACTTCATACGAAAAATCTACGTGCCCAGGAGTATCAATAAGGTTTAGGGTATATTTTTCGCCCTTGTATTCGTAATCCATTTGTATGGCATGGCTCTTAATGGTAATACCACGTTCCCGCTCAAGGTCCATACTATCCAATAATTGGTTCTGTTTTTCACGCTCGGTAACCGATCCCGTAAAATCCAACAACCTATCCGCTAGGGTACTTTTTCCGTGATCAATATGTGCAATAATGCAAAAGTTCCTAATGTTCTTCATCTATGCCTAATTTTCATTTGCTGAATTTGTCTCAGCATTTCCTAGTTCCATTTCCTTAGGTCTGCTGCTAAGATGCTGCCCTTGACTGGAACTCATGGCAAAGATAGACTTTATCAACGATTTTTAAATTAAAATGTTACTCTCTCACTTGGTAGATTCCAATATTATTGCGTATTAAATCCATATTTTTGCCCACTTGTGGTTTGCATGAGGCAGGAAGTTGATTTTTACTACAAAAAACTGCGCAGTGTCTTGCGAGCTATAAATAAAAAGCTAACTTTAATGTTTTTATAACATATCAAGTTTCTTGTGAAGACCCCTAGACTTCTTTTTTTCCCTCTGTTATTGTTAAGTACCTATCTCTACTCACAGGATTTTAAAATTTCTGGGACGGTAACCCACATGGAGGATTCAGAAATTTCATTTGCCAATATACTGCTCTATACCGCTGTGGATACTGCTTTTGTAAAGGGCTCGGTATCGGATGAATATGGCGCGTTTATTTTGGAACAGATCCCTGCGGCTTCCTATTTATTGCAAGCCAGTTATATGGGGAATAAATCGGAGTTTTTAGCCGTAGATCTTCAATCCGATTTGGAGGTAGGGAAGCTTTTGGTAGACAGTAAGGCCCAAGCCTTGGATGCCGTTGAGGTGATCTTTAAAAAGCCTACCATGGTACAGAAGGTAGACCGACTAGTATTTAACATAGCAAATACGGCACTTTCAGAATCTAGCCTCTGGGACGCATTAAATAGTACGCCCACGGTATTCATTATGAATAATGCCATCACCGTAAAAGGGGAAAAGGGGGTACAGATTCTCATAAATGATAAGAAGGTAAACCTTCCAGCAGAGGATATCCTAAATTTATTAAATGGAACTTCGGCCAATGGGGTGAAGTCTATAGAAGTAATTACTTCTCCTCCTGCCAAGTACGATGCCGAAGGAGGTACCCTGATCAACATAGTGATGAGTAAAAACTTATTGGCAGGTTATAACGGTGCAGTTTTTAATAGATATACCCAAGGAACTTTTCCACAGCATGTGCTGGGCTCCAATCATTATTTTAAAGGGGGGAAATGGGAAACCTATGTTAATTATAGCTTTAGTAGAAGAAAACGATTGGCCAATTATACGGATATCACGCATTTTATGGAAAATGGGAACATTACCGAATCATGGACCTCCAATCTAGAAAGTATAGACCATACCAAAAGACACAATGCCAGTATTTTTTTGGATTATAATATCGATGCCAACAATACCCTCAGTTTTTCATCTATTTCTGCCCTAACGCCCCAAAATAGGGGAAGGAAAAATTCGGAAACTATCATCCAAGAAACCGATGATCCCAATACTACGGGGTTTATCACTATCAACGATTCGGAATTTACTTCTGTAAATACGGCCTTCTATTTGGATTATGAGAGCAAACTGAACGATAAAGGGGCAGAGCTTTCCCTTAACGCCCACTATACGTTCTATGATTACGATAAAGATCAGGAATTAGATAACGATTTTTACGATGAATCTAGATCTATCGTCTATGAGAACGATTTTTCTACCACCAATCAGCAACGGACCAATTTGTTTAGCTTTCAGGCAGATTACAGCACCCCACTAGGGGAAAAGTCATACTTTGAGTCGGGATTTAAGTACGCCCTTACCAGTTCTAAGAGTCATATAGCCCAAGAGGGATTTGACCGTAACCAGCCAGGAATAGATCCTACGGAGGATGGTACCTTTATTTACGATGAGAATATATACGCCGCCTATGCCAGTATAGATACCCAATGGGAGAACTGGTCCTTTAAATCGGGGTTACGGGCAGAATACACTAGTACCTTGGGCGATTATAGCCTGGATAATCAGGAGATTGGAAATGATTATCTAGAATTGTTTCCCACCGTGTACGTGCAATATACCCCAGGGGAAAAGCATCGATTTGGTATCAACTTTAAAAGAAGCCTCATTAGGCCCTATTTTAATGATATTAACCCTTTTCAGGTTTTTCAGAGTAATAATTCCGTGGTGGAGGGCAATGTAAACTTGCAGCCTTCCTTTAAAAACTCCGCTATTTTTAGCTATACCTATAACAAGGATTACACCTTTGAACTATTTTATCGATATCACAAAAATTCCATTAGCCTATTTACGTTTCAAGATAATGAGAGCAAACTATTACGCTTTATTACAGATAATATAGATCGGGAACTGGCCTACGGGCTCGACTTTATCTACCGGAAGGAAATTCTTAGATCCTGGGACACCTATTTTCTGTCTTCTTATTTCTATGCCTCCGAACGTTTTATGGATAGGGATGCCACTACAAGCATAGACAATAATATGTGGACCTTGTTAGTGCAGTTTAAAAA
>NZ_VVIN01000169.1:0-1297 GCF_008711145.1 Arenibacter lacus | reverse complement strand
ATTACCGCCGTTTCCGCCCACTCGCTGATCGCGTCGTTTGCGGGGTGCAAATCTACGCCCCTTTTTCGATTCCACAAGCTTTTTCAATAACTATTTTCAAGGTTTTTTACCCACCCCATCACAAGGAGCTGAAAAACAAGTTTTTGCACAAGAAATAAACAAGAATAAAAAATGCTAATCCAAGAGATAGGGACATCAATTCGGTTGTAATATCACAATGAATGTACACAAACCACCCCTTCAGCACCTATCTTTATGCGTTAGATTAGGTTTAAATCTCCCTTCCTTACCAGGTATACCATCACGATCACCTCCAAAATAACGAGGAAACAGCAACTACCGGCACAAACAATCCTGAAAACCTTCCTTAAAAAATCCGTACCAATACCACTTTATCAGCACTGAAATATAACCAAGCCCTAAAACCATGCTTTAAAAAACAGTTACACCATTAAACAACATAGGATTCAGAACAAATATGGCATGATTTCCTTCTATAAGACTCACCGATTTTTCAATTCCAATCGTCTTAACCACATTTATTAAGTTGAAAATTGGCTGCAAACCTCAATCTAATGGTACACAAAAACTATTTTAACGACATTAAAGTCGATAAGCTTGTAAACAAAGGAAAGAATAAATCCTAACTAACAAATAAAAGCTCCATGACCATCCCTTCCTACCGGACGCATAAACTTTATCTCTAATGCGCCGGGGCCAAAATCCAGCTATTAAAATTTAAAAAAAAGCGCGGAGCTTTTAAACCGGTTTTTAGGGCTAATCTAAAGAATTCATCTAAGACCGAGAAGTAAATGCAACGATTTGCATTTATAGCGAGGGGCCAGTTGGCGCATTGGCCTTTGCTACAAAATCAGGCGACCTTAAAGAGGGATACAAAGTATCGGCATGAGTTTTTCACTAGGATCTAGAAAAATTTCACTTTAACATGAAGCGTTTTAACACCTTAGGCCATCACTACAGCTGACCCCTCTTTCCAAAGTTCCAAGGCACCATTGTCTTTCGGCCTTGGACAACCAAAGGAAATCACAGATTCACGAAATCCTTTAAAAAACAAATAACAATTCTTGAGCAAAAGGCAAGCGAATTTGGCAGATGGAAAAGTATAAATAAAATGAATCTTATTAAAAACAATTAATGACACACATTTTATAGATAATGAGCTGGATAAAGGGTAGGGTTCTGAAGAATTAGGATGTAACCATGTAATTCTCCCAAAACAACATGATTTGATTTTGATCACTACGAACAACGATCCCTTTCCAAGCTATCATCCTTA
>NZ_VVIN01000168.1:0-1305 GCF_008711145.1 Arenibacter lacus | reverse complement strand
ACAACATCTGTTTTAACGAAACGAATATACGGAAAATTTCGCTTAACCAACCCTATATACGTGTTTCGTTATTTGACTTTTCTTTCTACATAAGATATTGATATATTTGTATTTAAAAAATAAAACCGCACAAATAGCGAAACAAAATATTATAAAATACTATTTCCCTGATATGAATAGCGAAATCATACTTGAAACCTTCGAAAAGAGATTGCTGATGCAGAGATATGCTGGCAATACCATTAGATCGTACAAGGATTACGCTAGTATATTTCTTAAACATGTTAGCAAATATCCCTCCCTTGAAGAAATTCCACTGTCAGATATTGAGGCGTTTATAAACGAAAAAGTTCAAAATGGGAAAATTAGTGTTTCCTATCAAAAAGGATTAGTGGGCGCAATCAAGAAGATGTACGAACTGATATTGGACAAAAAAATCCAACTGTATTACTTATACCCGAAACGATCATTTTCTAAATTACCTAAATTCTTTTCAAAAGAAGAAGTAAGAAATATTCTCGATAACACTCAAAATCTAAAACACAAGGCTATTCTGATGACAATCTATAGTTGTGGACTACGTCTTAGCGAACTGTTGAATCTCAAAATCAAAGACATAAAATCTTCCGATGGAATTATCAGAATCCATCAAAGCAAAGGTAATAAAGATCGGATTGTATCATTACCAGACAAATTGCTGGCGACTTTGAGACATTATTATCAAGCATTCAAGCCAAAGGAGTACCTCTTCGAAGGTGAGAGGGGTGGCAAGTATAGCGAACGAAGTGTACAGTTGATTCTGAAAAAAGCATTGATCAAAGCAAATGTTCAGTCGGAAGGCTCTGTACATACATTGCGACATTCTTATGCCACACATTTAATCCAATCAGGTATCGATATCCGAATTGTAAAAGAGTTATTGGGTCATGAAAATATAAAAACGACTATGATCTACACTCATATCACTGACATAGACAAGCAAAAGACTCCTAGCCCTCTTGATTTTTTATAAGAATAAGATGAACTTTTCACGCTCTATAGAAACAAGCATTATGTTCCAATCATTCTTTAAGAAGGGTTATTCTTCTAGCTTAACTTTGCTTAGGTTATTGAATAATCAATATTCAGATATAATTTGTCCGAAATGTGCCCGAAAAAAGAAAAAGCCACTGATTATCAGTGGCTTTTGTCGGGGTGGCAGGATTCGAACCTGCGACCTCCTGCTCCCAAAGCAATCTTCATATGGTTTAACATGGCTTCAAAAAACATTATTTAGGCTGATTATCAATATATTACAAAACAAAC
>NZ_VVIN01000167.1:0-1325 GCF_008711145.1 Arenibacter lacus | reverse complement strand
GCCATTTTTGAATGACAATGCGAATAGATACAGACAAACAAATGAATTTACTTAGTGATAAGAACGTTGCAATAATTGGTGGTGGACCCGTTGGACTGACTATGGCAAAATTATTACAGCAAAACGGCATAGACGTTTCAGTTTACGAAAGAGACAACGACCGAGAGGCAAGAATTTTTGGTGGAACCCTTGACCTACACAAAGGTTCAGGTCAGGAAGCAATGAAAAAAGCGGGATTGTTACAAACTTATTATGACTTAGCCTTACCAATGGGTGTAAATATTGCTGATAAAAAAGGCAATATTTTATCCACAAAAAATGTAAAGCCCGAAAATCGATTTGACAATCCTGAAATAAACAGAAATGACTTAAGGGCTATCTTGTTGAATAGTTTAGAAAACGACACGGTTATTTGGGATAGAAAACTTGTTATGCTTGAACCTGGTAAGAAGAAGTGGACACTAACTTTTGAGAATAAACCGAGTGAAACAGCAGATTTGGTTATTCTTGCCAATGGCGGGATGTCCAAGGTAAGAAAATTTGTTACTGACACGGAAGTTGAAGAAACAGGTACTTTCAATATACAAGCCGATATTCATCAACCAGAGATAAACTGTCCTGGATTTTTTCAGCTATGCAATGGAAACCGGCTAATGGCATCTCACCAAGGTAATTTATTATTTGCTAACCCCAATAATAATGGTGCATTGCATTTTGGAATAAGTTTTAAAACACCTGATGAATGGAAAAACCAAACGCAGGTAGATTTTCAAAACAGAAATAGTGTCGTTGATTTTCTTCTGAAAGAATTTTCCGATTGGGACGAACGCTACAAAGAATTGATTCATACGACGTTGTCATTTGTAGGATTGGCTACACGGATATTTCCTTTAGAAAAGCCTTGGAAAAGCAAGCGCCCATTACCCATAACAATGATTGGGGATGCCGCACATTTGATGCCGCCTTTTGCAGGGCAGGGAGTAAATAGTGGGTTGGTGGATGCCTTGATATTGTCTGATAATCTAGCCGATGGAAAATTTAATAGCATTGAAGAGGCTGTTAAAAATTATGAACAGCAAATGTTTATCTATGGCAAAGAAGCACAAGAAGAATCAACTCAAAACGAAATTGAAATGTTTAAACCCGACTTTACGTTTCAGCAATTGTTAAATGTATAAAATGGAATAAAACGGCACATAACAAACAAATTGGCAATAGAGCCGGTGAAGTACTTCTATTGAACTTTTGTGCAATGTTGAAGATTAGTAATTCTATTCAACATTTGTGCTAAAAGTCGGCTCCATCGCCAATTTGCCAGCCGTTGT
>NZ_VVIN01000166.1:0-1342 GCF_008711145.1 Arenibacter lacus | reverse complement strand
GAAAACTGTTTAAAAAGCTGTAATTTATTGTTGCAAAAAAAACACTCACTTTAAAAACAGTTCGATGGACAAGGTACTAACAAAACAAATACAAACCCAGTTGAGCAACTATTTTTTATCCACAACCCTATTTACCAAGCCGGAGTTACGCTGTTTAAAGGATATGGTCATAGGTATATTAAAATCAAGATCTGTATTTGTGAATCAAATAGCAGCATCCCTAAGGGAACCCTTAAAACTCAAGGATGTTTGTAAGCGTTTAGCTTCTCAATACCTTAAGGAAGATTATGCGGTAAAAGTATTGGACTCCCATTTAAACTCTGTCTCTTCCGGGATATCTAAAGATGATTTTATCCTCATGGACGGTACCGATATCAGCAAAAAGTACGCCAAGCACATGGAAGGTCTGGAGTTGGTGAAAAACGGCGATACCGGTAAGATCGGCCTTGGGTACAATGTTCTGAATATAAATGCGATCGGCACCGACAAAACAATGGTGCCCCTATTCAGTAAGGCATACAGTTATGAAATGGGGGCGTTGAGCAGTAACAACGAGATAAAGAAGGCTGTAGGACAGGTCAAGGATCACATTGGCAAAAAAGGATGCTGGGTCTTTGATCGCGGAGCGGACAATACCATATTAAGGGATTTCTTTATCGGGGAATGTTTCCAAGCAATCATCCGTTTAAAAAGGAACACAAAAGTTAGTTATAAGCAACAGGAATATCAAGTAAGTGCCCTTGTAAATAAAATAGACTTCTCAATTACCCAAAGTGTGACCAAGATCAAGAAACACAAGCCTGTTTTGAAGCGCTACCAAATAGGGGCCATACCCATAACCTATACCATCAAAGGCAGGGCACATAAATTGTGGCTGGTAGTCTCACGGGACGAAAAGCATGGAGGACAATGTTATTTGCTTGTAAAAAGCGAACTCTCCACTGCAAGAGAAGTGGCAAAATGGGCCTTTACAGGGTATGGTCTACGATGGAAAATAGAAGAATACCACAGGCATGTAAAGCAGCAATACAAATTAGAATCCATTCAAATGAAGACTTTTGAAGGGTTACAGTCAATGCTTGCGGTACTAACCGTAGCCATGTTTATGATTTACAAGAAAACACGATCGATTCATTTTAGTTTACTGCTGGATACAGGGTACAATTACCTGAACAAGCATACGGTCAGAGAGCTTACCAATTTCATCTACTATAAAATATCAAAAGTGATAGCAATTTTACTGATGCCAGTAAAAAGTAGATGGAAAATTCAAAATACGGAACCTGAAAAAAATATAGGGCAACTCAATTTAATGCTCAATTAAAAAACGGGGGATGTTTAG
>NZ_VVIN01000165.1:0-1397 GCF_008711145.1 Arenibacter lacus | reverse complement strand
AAGTATGTCCGAGTACAAAAGAATAACCGAAATGCCCTCCCATTACAACGATTTGGAGTTAATGGATACCGATGAGATCTTAAAAAATATTAATGAGGAGGACAAGAAGGTAGCCCTAGCGGTAGAGCATGAAATTCCTGCCATTACCCAATTGGTAAACGCCTTGGTAGAACGATTTAATAAAGGGGGCCGACTCTTTTATATTGGAGCGGGAACCAGTGGTAGATTGGGGATCCTAGATGCCTCAGAGATTCCGCCTACCTACGGATTGCCTCACGATAGGGTGATTGCCTTGATTGCGGGGGGTGATTCTGCCATCCGGAACGCAGTGGAGAATGCAGAGGACGATGCCCAACAGGCGTGGAAGGATCTTTTGGCCTATGATATCAATGAGAATGATGCAGTGGTTGGGATAGCTGCTTCTGGAACTACGCCCTACGTAATTGGGGGAGTAAAAGAAGCGAAGTCCAACGGCTTGCTTACGGCCTGTGTCACCAATAATCCTGGATCGCCTTTGGCCATGGCAGTGGAAATACCCATTGCGGTAAATGTAGGCCCGGAGTTTGTCACTGGAAGTACCAGAATGAAGAGTGGAACCTCCCAAAAACTGGTGCTCAATATGATTTCCACAGCCCTCATGATCAAGGTTGGAAGGGTTAAGGGAAATAAAATGGTGAACATGCAGTTGAGCAATATTAAACTGGTAGACCGGGGTACACGTTACTTGGTGGAAGAGCTAAATTTGGAGTATAAGGAGGCGGAAACCTTATTGAAGAAATATGGTTCCGTAAAAAAGGTGATCGACGCCCAAAAATCCTAAAATTATTTCTTCTGTATTTTAGAGACCTCTTCGGGGGTAACAATGTCTTTCCCTTTGTTGCCCCATGAGTTGAGGATGTAGTTCATTACATCGGCAATTTCTTCATCGTCCAATCCCATGGCCGGCATGGTATTATTATAGGTAACGCCATTTACTACAATTTCCCCTTGTTGCCCAAATTTGACACCTCGGATACTTTCTTCCCTATTCTTCAATAAATAATCGGCCTTGGCCAGCGGAGGGAAAGTGTTTTCTACTCCCTCGCCATTGGGCAGATGGCAGGTAACGCAAAAATCGTTATAGATATCGTACCCGCGTTTAATGCTTTCTTTTAACTCCTTATCGTTATCGTTGAAAAGAAAAAGAGAGAGCGCTGTTATAATGGATATATAAGCTAGAATAAAAAGTTTCATATAGTGATATAATTACGGTTTACTGTAGTGGTGTTTGAATTATATAGGGCTATAGCGCCCTTAAAAAGTGAAGCCCCATTATTTGATCATGACTAATTAATGTTGGTTTGAGTAGAAATTATTCATTGGATTTCAATTAATACCTTTAACCTCAATTAAACTTT
>NZ_VVIN01000164.1:0-1416 GCF_008711145.1 Arenibacter lacus | reverse complement strand
TCCGGCACGATTTCATTACCAGAAAATCCTAACGGATTTCCCAGACCGAAATCATAGCCTTAACGTTAGCTACAATTAAAACAAGATGAAAATTATACCAAAATTATTCATTTTCCTTCTTACAGGTTTATTCTCTTTAATCTCAACAGCTCAAGTTCAATTAAACTTTGATTTTGATACACCATATGGCAACAACCAAGCTGTTGGGAAATATGTTGAAATTAATGGAGCTAGGATTTATTTCGAGGAGTATGGTGAAGGAGAGCCTCTTTTACTTATTCATGGAAATGGTGGAAGTATTATTTGGATGGGTAATCAAATAGATTATTTCAAAAAAAAATACAGAGTAATTGTTGCGGATAGCCGAGGTCAAGGAAAGTCTGAATTAAAAACTGATTCATTGACGTATAAGCAAATCACAGAAGATTGGGAAGGATTGGTAAATCATTTAAAACTTGATTCCCTAAATATTATTGGCTGGAGTGACGGTGGAATAATTGGTCTAAAAATGGGAATTAACAATAAAGTCAAGATTAAAAAAATTGTGTCTATGGCTGCAAATCTAAGACCAGATACAACAGCAGTTCATCCATACGTGGTTGATATAATCAAAAAAGAATTTGACCTGGTAAAATTAAAAATAAAAGAAAAAGACAAAACCCAAAATTGGAATTTGAAAAAACAACTTTTAGGATTAGTTGGAGAACAACCTAATATACCAATCACAGATCTTTCTAAAGTTAAAGCAAAAGTATTAATCTTGGCTGGAGATGAAGATGTAATTAAAAGCGAGCATAGTATGGAAATATATGAAAATCTAGAAAAGGCACAACTTTGTATTATGCCAGGTGAAACACATTTTACTCCTTCCTCTAATCCAGATTTATTTAACAGTATTGCGAATAGATTTTTGTCAGAACCTTTTAAAAGGCCAAAGTCTGATGCATTTATAAATAACTAATGCTAAAAAATAACTGTAGCTAATAACTAAGTCTTCGTGTGGTCGGTACTGCCAGTCCCGAAAGTTCGTGAGGGAGCCAAACATGAAGACCGTGTTGACTGAACCGGCCCTAGTTTCCCCTTACTATGGGGATTTCTATGGTTTGTTGGAGTCTTTTACATATATCTTGTTGCCGGAGCTGGGCCCTTAAGATGGTGGTCTCCCTTTTTCGTAGCCCGTTCCGGTGCCCTTTTTGATTTCCTTGGCCCATTTTACTCTCCGGAACGGCCTTTCCTATCCCGCTATTTTAATTTTGGCTATGGGCATCCCCTTACGCTTTTTGGGGCGTTTTTCTTGGGGCGCTATTTTTTAGTCGATCGGACCATGCTTTGGGCGGGCCATGGCTATCGAATACCGCTACGGTTACCATAATCCCGATCTGGCATTAAGGACATCGGCGATGTTTCAAGGGAGGT
>NZ_VVIN01000163.1:0-1433 GCF_008711145.1 Arenibacter lacus | reverse complement strand
ACCACTATTCTTTTTTCACCTTTCAAAACCCTTTTAAACCCGCTAATATTGATTATATTGGTACTGCCAAAGGTTATTGAAATTCAATATTACAATTTTAAACTTAGAAAAGTTGCCCTATTCGTTGCCCCTTTTTTCATGTTGAAATCAAATTAAAGACCCATGCAAGTTTCATTTCATTTAAGACAGGACAAAGTAAAAAAATCAGGGGCAATGCCCATTCGGATGTTGATTTCCGCCAATGGCTTCAAATACTTTAAGGTGGTATCGGGCATTGATTGCAAAAAGTCGCATTGGGATGAAAGAAACCAACGCATCAAAACACCGAGAAAATCCGAGCCGTATAATTATAGTTTGGAGTATAACAAGATTTTGGATGATAACGAGAACGGTGCGAAGCAGCTATTTCGATATATGCTTCTGAATGACATTGCACCTTCCAAAAAGTATATTGCCGAAAGGCTTGAAAATGGGCAATCAACCATGAATTTATCCCATGAGTTTCTACCCTCATTTGACGAGTTTATAGAAAAGGGCAAGAACATAAAGGCAAAAGGCACACTCAAAAAATACAAGTCTGTTTTGAATTTTTATAAGGGCTTTTCAGAAGATACGGGCTACCAATTGCGGTTTGATACCATAACCCTTGACTTTTTCGAGAAGTTCAGGGATTATTGTTTTGAAGACACTGCTATCCGAAAGTTTTTGAAATTAGTCAAAAAAACTCTCCCGTCCCCCATATTCAGGGATAATAATCAGTTAACCGCAGAAAATAAGTCCTTTCCGACATCGAAATCGACGTTGGTCTGGCCCGTTATCCTCCTTGCTCCTTCGCCCACGTGGTTGCAGGCGTAGTCTAGGGTCAGGTAAAAACACAGGCACATCCTGATTTTTTCCACGAAATTGGAAAAGGCGTGCGATTTTTTGGCTATTGTCCTTTCGATCAGTTGTAGCAGCAAATAGGTGATAAGAGCGATGTATATCTGTGATTTTACGGCGTTCTCGCTGGTCCCCACAAAAGTCTTGATCTGTAGGTTCTGCTTGATCGCCTTGAAGAAAAGCTCGATGTCCCATCGTTTTTTGTAAAGGTCGGCAATGGTTCGGGCACTCCAGTCCAGATTATTGGTTATGATCTCGATCACCTTGTTCTCTTCCTCCTTATAGACGTGGACCAAGCGCAGTTTTACCTGGTCCATTCCCGTATCCACGGCTTTTTTTCCGGTGAGCGTGATGATTTCGTCCTTAAGGATGTCCTGGTCTCCTTTTTCGGGAAGGGCCAGTTCCTCAACGGTATCGAATACCGTATTGGTCTTGATCCGGGTCACGAAAATGTTCTCGGCCGCCACCCTTTGCAGCATCAGGGATAAGTCGAAATAGGCCCTGTCCTCGACGATAACGGTGCCCTTGGTGAAGACCAGCTGAGCCAGCCCCTT
>NZ_VVIN01000162.1:0-1460 GCF_008711145.1 Arenibacter lacus | reverse complement strand
TATTGATTGGGGCACGACCTTTCGGGTAAACGGTTCCGAGATCGGGGTAATGTTACAGAATGTCGGGGACGGTATGGCCGTAGCAGGGTATGGATTAACGTTGTCGGTAGTGGGTGCTGAAATTGGGGTGCCACTGGCCGGAATCGGGAGCGGGATCTCATTTGGTGGTTCTATTATGGAATCTGTGGCCACCGCAAATTTTGGACAAGGAACGGCATCGGTCGGTTCACAAGCTATTAGTATTGGCACTAAATATGCCCTTAAAAGAACAGGATTAAGTATTTTGTCACAACAGATATTAAGACAGAATGTTGATTTGAAGGTTACACTTATAAATCGTATTACAAACTAGAAAAATGGAGACCAATAATCTTATTTTAGGACTTTTGAGCATTTGCCTATCCATTTTAGGATTTATTTTTTTTAATAATCCTCTTAAACCACCTCCTAATCGGCCCCAAGAAGATGAACATGGATTGAAAAATGCAGATCGATTTGATGATAAAATAACAACATGGCGATTTCGCATTGCGTTGGCAATTATGTTTTTTTTTGGAGTATTTCAGGTGGTAAAGGAAATCTTTAAGTAGTTTTTAATTAGTGTAAGCATAATTTTTTGTGATCGCAATAGAAGATAGTTAAACTCTGTGGTGTTTTTGGTACTTTAAATAACCATAATGCTAATTCCCCCGATACCGCAAGCCTCACGTTTGTGCAGACATCGGTAAGCAGACAATGCCCAGTATGGTACAGAGAAAAGTTCTTTGAAACAGCGATAACAATGCCCTTTAGAGTCCCAACTGGGGCAATATCGTTAAGTCGACGGAAGGCAGCAATACGGCACTGACGAAATTCGCCGTCTTGGACCGTGGCTATACAGGGCACGAGCATTTGCAAGGGGTGAACCTTATACACATGCCTGCCCGTCCGTAGCGTAGCGAAGGCGGGAACGGGCGTTTGTACGACCCCATGCTGCACCGGTTCCTGATGCCGGACAATTTTGTGCACGCTACTTTTTGTAAACGCACGGTGTGCGTTTGCAAAAATAGGCGGGATGGTGCGCTGGCGAAAATACCGGGACGTTGATCAATAAGGCTAGGCATGGAACAGTCCGTTGAAGTACACTGATGCAAATGGGGAGTTCTTTTGGTTTGCGGTAATTGCAGGAGCGGTCATCGGTGCAGTGGCCCAAGCGGTGAAGCCCGGGACGAACTTCGGTACCATTGTCGGGGGCGGACTGATAGGAGCCGTGGCCGGGATGGTAGGTGCCGGGGGCGGGTTTTTCAGCAGCGGAATGTCGGCATCCATGGGCTTTTGGGGCGGTGCCGCCTCAGGTTCCGCAGGGGGCTTTGCTGGCGGTTTTGTTGGAAGTACGGGCACGTCCTGGATGAACGGTGCCAATTTTGGTGAAGGTCTTGGGTCTAGGCTTACTGCTGGTGTGATCGGGGGAGTTACCGGAA
>NZ_VVIN01000161.1:0-1552 GCF_008711145.1 Arenibacter lacus | reverse complement strand
TTTAAGGAATGCAAGACTGAATTATAGCCCCTGTTAGAGGTTGTTTGCAGCCCACACCTTACCCGAACGGACAAGCCAATGGAACAATCCCCGTGGTTTTTGCCGCTTTTTCAATCCAGCCGAAACCATTGCAAACACAAATATAATTTAGTGTTTTATAAAACTTGGGCGGGAAAGGGCAAGCCAAAAGTCGACCTGCGTACCGATTGCGCAACGATTCCGTACTGGCGGCAAAAGCGGATAGCCCGAAAGCCGCTCTTATTTCAATCCCTAAATAACCCGAAAGAACTTCCCACAACTTAACAGAACGTAGATTTTTTGCTGCCCTGATAAACGTACTACTTGCGTACAGATTGGTCAATTTATAGGATAGGCAGCAAAAAAAGGGAAGTCCCGAAGCTGCTCTAATTTTTTCCGCAAATAACCTTCTAACGTAAAATTGTATGAGTAGTGGCAGATTGCGTGGCACATTCCTGTCAAACCGCTACGCTGTTTGAGCGGACTACAAAACTTGATATTTAGCACTTTGCCTGCCATTACTTATACAAAATGTTGGCAGCTGGCATTAGTTCATTCATCCCTATGGTTTTCATAATCAATTCAGGAATATTATCTAAACTCACATCTTCTATGTTTATCTGAAAATCTGCTCGTTTGTAAGAGTCCTTGAAAAAATTATAATCCGCTCGAATCTCTTTTAAATATCTCTTTTTCTTCGATTCATCCAGTCTTTCCGTTATCGGATTTGAGTCCTTGTCAAAAAAAGTTAACCTGTCCAATACGTTCTCAAATGAATCATTTAAACAAATAGAAATTAATTCTTTGTCCTTATGTCGTTTATACACTTGCAGATATGAAAATTTCAATCCCGATGGTGTCCCAGAGATTACGGAATCAATATTTTTTGAGAATAGCTTATCTAAAACAATGCTGGCTTTTTCTCTGTATCCGTTCATTGTTAAACATTCATCCTGAATCCGTTCAATTGGTTTTTCATAGTAACTCTGTATTTCTTCATCCAAGTCAAAGAAAGAATAACCAATCTTACCTGCTAACATTTTTCCAATTGTCGTTTTACCAATACAGCTTATACCAACTAAATATATAATCATAAAGACATAGTGATGATTAGAAATCAAAATTACGTTTCTCAATCGGAATCGATTTTACTTTCTCAATATTCTCTAATATATTTTTACAAGTTAATTCCAATTTATCTTTTTCGGGAGGATTACCCCAAAATAAATCGTCAATCTCCCATACCTCCGCTTTCATTACTTCTCTAGTCAATTTTTCAGCTTTATCAAGGTATTCGGTCTCATTTTTACAATCACCCGATAAAACGCCAAATCTCAAAGTCAAATCATGTGACAATTTCTCTGCCTCGATTAGAATTCCTTCGTAAGATTCTCTTGATAAATCATCTGTATCCATCTGTTGTATCTGTTAGTTTTGCTTGTTGCCAACGTTAAGGCTATGATTTCGGTCTGGGAAATCCCTTAGGATTTTTCAGTTCGGAATCGTGCCGACTTAAAAGTAATGAATTTTATCT
>NZ_VVIN01000160.1:0-1563 GCF_008711145.1 Arenibacter lacus | reverse complement strand
GCCTCCCTTGAAACATCGCCGATGTCCTTGCTGCCAGATCGGGATTATGGTAACCGTAGCAGTATTCGATAGCCGTGGCCCGCCCAAAGCATGGTCCGATCGACTCAAAAATAGCGCCCCAAGAAGAACGCCCCAAACAGCGTAAGGGGATGCCCATGGCCAAGATCAAGATAACTGGCAAGAAAAGATCGTCCTAGACAGGGAAAAGGGTACAGAAATATAATAAAAGAACCTGGCCAGAAAAGAAGCAGTGATTATTGAAAACTTCATGGTCCGGAGAGGACATCGATATCCATCTATAAAACTCATTTAAACCGTAGCAATCCCCATAGTAAAGCGCAACCAAACCCGGTTCAGTCAACAAGGTCTTCATGTTTGGCCGTACCGACCACACGAAGACTTAGTTATTAGAGGTTGTTTGCAGCCCAAACCTTACACAAACGGACAAGCCAATGGAAAAATCCACGTGGTTTTTGCCGCATTTTCAATCCAGCCGAAACCTTTGTAAGCACAAATATAATTTAGCGTTTTATAAAACCTGGGCGGGAAAGGGCAAGCCAAAAGTCGACCTGCGTACCGCTTACGCAACGATTCCGTACTGGCGGCAAAAGGATAAGCCCCGTACGCTGCTCTATTTTGAAATCCCAAAGCCTTATGAAATCCCGATCCTGAGAATGGCAAACCGTAGATTTTTTGCTGCCCTGATAAACGTACTACTTGCGCACCGATAGGTCGAGCTATAGGGTAGGCAGCAAAAAAAGGGAAAGCACGAAGCTGCTCTAATTTTTATTGCAAATAACCTTCTAACGGTTCGGCTAAGCGTAGTGCGCAGGCAAGTAAACTATTCGTTTCCGTCTACGCACGAAGCTAAAGCTTATTGTTAAGTTTTATTTTTTTTCTTGTCCAAAGCTAAATCCATAAGATTTAGCGACTTCATAAATATACACAGACCTTTCAATTTAGCCCAAAACCACGCATTACGTTTAGGTTTTGTTGTGTACAGTACTTTTTCACGTCATCCAGATTTCATATTCGACTATTACTGTCCAGATTCCGTAAACTTTTTTTAGAAAATATTTCTTACCATAAGCACTTCCAGTAAACTTCAAATAGGATACAGAAACGACACAATTTTCGTAATTATTATCAAAAATAGGTTCACTTATCGAGATAATATTTTGTCTTTTCTTTGTCTTTTTGAAAAGTTGTTCAGCGTCTTTTTTAATCAAACATTTTTTGCTTTTGATGAAATCCTCGCCGAAATTCAATTCGATTATTAATTCCGAATTCCAAATCCCAATTTTACTTTTTGATTCGTTTAGTTCAATTTCTTTTAGGATATTTTCGGGTACATTAAGTCCAGTTACTGCTTTGAAATCTTCTGCGTCGAAGGAGGTTTTCGGTTTTTCGCATTGGACATAAATTCCTCGTACACCTTTTCCAATTTCGTAATCAATGATTTTTTTAAACACATCAGATTCCGAGATATTTTGTGAATAACCCAAGGTTGTAATTAACAACAGAAATATGTTTAAAGTTCGTTTCATCGTATTGTACACAACG
>NZ_VVIN01000016.1:0-67564 GCF_008711145.1 Arenibacter lacus | reverse complement strand
CTTCCTATGCAGGCAGGCCTGCCTTTGTCGGTAGACAGGAGTCGCTCACGTGCCTAATTTTTATGGAGCCGCAATTTTTAAACGTCATCCCGTTCTTTCAACCTTTTTTTCGGTGATTTCTATGGAGAACCATCCTTCTTTTTCAGCAGGTAGGGTTTAGATTTTTATTTTGTACGGTTAATAATACAATTTCACGCCCTTTTCTTCGTTTCTAATAAACCCATAACGACAATTAACATGAATCTGATAAATTCTTCTATTGCTAGTTTATTGATTATGGTAATATTCGGTTTGTTGATATTACTATTTGGATTGGGCTGCTATTATTTATACCAACCCATCAATACCCTTACCCATAACAATCGGTATCAATGGGAAAAAATAGAAGGGGAAATAGTAGAAGTGACGCTGAATAAGCGTCCAAACCACGATCTTCCCGAAGAGGCCGCCATGGTATTTCCTATTGAGGAATGTGTTATCCAATATGCCTACAACCATAATGGGGAAACCTATACCAACGCTTCTATAGGACTCAACGGAGAAAAGGCCTATGACAATTCCTTTCACAACGAGCTTTACCTAAAGTTAAAAGATAAGGAGAAGGTGATGGTTTACTATAACCCCAATAATCCATCCCAATCTTCCCTTATTAGGTACGATGTTAACCTAAAAAGTTTGGGCACTGGAATTGCTTTGATGATCTTCCCATTCTTACTGGGATATTGGGCTTACATACGAAAAAAACATCCACCGCATTATTTAGCGGATCAAATTACTGTAGTATCATGATAATTACCATACTGATTGGATTGGCCATAACTATCTATGGGATAGTTTATAAAATCTTAGACCGCAGTGCCAAAAAATGGCCTTATACGGTGGGGACCATTAATAGCGCCCAACTGGCAGAAAAGATTAATACAGATGTAGACGGGCGTAGAACTGCAAGATATAAGGTAGCTCTGGCCTATGAATACGCTGTTGGGGGAATTGGTCCAATGCTGGAGGGAAAACAACTCTTTCCCTATTTGGAGGTATGGGGAACTAATAGAAAGGAAAAAATTAAAATACTGGAAAAATTAGAGAAGGGAACCAAGGTGAAGGTGTACTACAATCCGCGTAAAACCTCTCATTCTTGCCTGATTGTTGGATGTAATTATGCCATTAATTATTTTATTGCGTTCGGATTGGCCTTCCTAGCATTTCCCTTGGTGTTTTGGATTTATGGAAAAAGCAACGATCTATTAGGGGTTTTAGACCAGATTTGGGTGAACTAAGCTACGGTAATAGTGCCATCAAGTGATGATGTGGCCTTCATTTTTAAGGAGCCTTTACAGATAAAAAAGTAGAGCGCTTCTTTGTGCTTGTGAGAACCTTAGTTTAGAGGGTATCGCATTCTGGATCAGAGAATACCCATCCGCTACTTCCCCAACTCCCTTGACTGTTCCTGTTTATTAGCAACCCTAAATTTTCTATGGACCGAGGGAGGGTAGATTTGGGATGTATTTGCTACATTAGCCGGCTAAATAACAGGAAATATCCAGTGCCAATTAAAATCCCCCGCAATGAAAAAATACCTTTATCTAATTGCCTGCATTCCGCTATTAGTAGCTTGTCAAAACATCACTTCCAAGCAACGTATAACTGTAGATGAAGACCTATTGCTTCACCACCTAAAGGTAATTTCCCATGATTCTATGCAGGGAAGATTCTTTGGAACCCATGGGAACTATAAAACGCAGCGTTACCTTGCCGAACAATTTAGGGTGCTTGGGGTAGAACCGGCTTTCCCGTCTGGCAGTATTCAAGAATTTAGATATACGTTTAAAGGGAAGTTTAGACAGCGAATCTATCCTGTTTCTAATCCTATGGACGACTTTAGCAATGTGCCAGACACAACGGTGACAGGGGGGAATGTAGTCGCGATGATTAGAGGGAAGAGTGAAAAGGCCATTGTAATAACGGCCCATTTGGACCATTTGGGAGTGCGGAACGGAGAGATCTATAACGGGGCCGATGACGATGCTTCCGGGGTAGCGGCCTTGTTTGCCATTGCAGACCATTTTAAGAAAAAAACTCCAGCACATACCTTAATTCTTGCAGCGGTGGATGCAGAGGAAATTGGGTCGTTGGGGGCCGATTATCTTCTCAACAATTTTCCTATCTCCATTAAAGACATTGTTTTAAATGTGAATATGGATATGATAGGGAGAAGCGATTCTTTACAACTTTATGCTGCCGGACTGTTTCATTATCCATTTTTAAAAGAACCCTTGGATGCTATAAAATCTTCTAAAATAACACTGCACTACGGTCATGACGATCCAAATGATAAGGAACTGCAAGATTGGACGTTTTCCTCGGATCACCGCGTATTCCACAAAAGACAAATTCCCTTTATATATTTTGGGGTGGAAGATCATAAGGATTATCACAAACCAACAGATACCTTCCAAAACATGGATACCGCTTTTTATGTAAGTGCGGTGGAATTGATTATTGAGGCTATTGATACTTTGGATTCCCACCTCATCGATAAAAAATACTAGAGGTTTTTGCATTTCAAGGGAACGCTTTATCCGGGCTTGATCCCGTGTAAGGGACTTTACCGTAAAATGCACTTTCTGTAATTATTCCTAGGATTTGCGTCTAAACTGCAATCTTTTTCTGATAGAGTTTCCTAATACGCTCATATTTTTCTAGATTGGTCAATGCTGGAGGCAATAGCGTTACGTTGAAGGTTATTAGAAAAATAATATCGATGAGTAACAGAATTATAAAACTAAGTTTGAAAATCACCTTTATCAGACTGGAATTTTTGTCGATTTAAATGTTTTATAAAATAGAATAAATAATAAAAGTTAAAAATAATGAAAACCTCAAATTTTAAACTACTTACAATTTTTACTGCAATGCTATTATTCATTGGAACATTTTCATCTTGCTCGGATGACGATGGGCCAACTGCTAACATATCCGTTAACGAAGGTCCATCTGGGGACATAGGTGGCGATTTCACTGGAAATGGCGGAAATGCTTCCAGAACGATTAATTGGACCAATAAGTTGGCGACGGCTGACTATAATGCTGACATAACTGCTACCGCAGCTGGAAAATTTAAGATTGTAGTTGCAGATTCAGAAGGAACCGTAGTACTAGACAGAACTCTCAACGGTGGCAGTGAACCTGATAGTATTGACGGTGTTACACGAGCTGGAAAACCTGGAAATTGGACGGTAACAATCACGCTAACTTCGTTTAATGGAGATGGAAGTTACTCCTTAAGCGAGGGAGATTAATAAAGAAATCCTATACAAGACCGTCAACCAACCAAAAAACTAAAAACATGAAAAAAACCACCTTTTTTGTTTTATCAATTGCTATTTCCCTCTTATTATTCTCATGCAGTAGTGACCATAAGGATGTCTCACAGAGGGAATTTTTGGAGGAGGTGCTTCCGAATTCTACGGTACATACTATTTCCGTAAAAAATAACAATGCCATAATAGAAACTGCCACTGCAGCCAAGGCCTTTAGAATTAAGGATGTCCCTGCCGAAGACCTAGAGGTCCTACTAAATAAAATTCAGTCCAAGAACGATCAGGTTGCAGTGACCTTTTCCCAAGAATCGAACTCCATGCCAAATATATTTTTTCTTATACCTTTTCTCATGCCTTTTTTAATTCTCCTGCATATTATTCTTCTTTGGGTTGCCTTAAGAATAATAATCAAATCGGCAGTTGATCCAATGGAGAAATTAGTACATACCTTTATTTCCATCCTGGTTCCGTTTTTTGGTCCGTTAATCTATTTAACCACAAAAATAGAATAGGGCATAGCATTGATAGTTTATATCAGTTAACTTTCTAATAGTGGGGGTACCAGTGAAAGTGATATGTAAGCATCAAGTAAATAACATATTTCCCTGCTCAACTTAAATACATTGTCATTAATACGAAAAACAAATTTCTCAAAATAAAGAAGATAGTTTTAGGATTAATTAGTAGGCTATGTTTTGCTTGTAATCAAAATTCGACTTAAAAGGTGCCATCAATAGATTCATCCTTAAAAGTGGAAGAACATCAGGACGATAAGATAAAGGTGCTGAATTTTGGATCGGTACCTCGTAAGTTCAACATCAGACGCCGTTTCTTCTAAAATAAATCTGGAAGACCCATCTAAATACACCAATTTTTAAACTCGCCTAGAATAATACGGCAGCAAACACTAAGGATTATGGATAAGATTGAATCGGTCACCCTAATAGAAACAACTAAAAGCTGGAATGGGAAGGCATTGCCTCAATACCCCAAAGGGAAACCTAAGGTTACCATCTTGAAAATAACCATCCCGCCTCACTCCAGATTAAATATTCATAAGCACCCTGTTATCAATGCTGGGGTCTTAACAAAGGGAGAATTAACGGTAGTTGATGAAGAAAATAATACGCTTCAATTAAAAGCAGGCGATGCGTTGGTAGAGCTCGTAAACTCCTGTCATTTTGGGGAAAATAACGGGGATTCCCCCGCAGAGATCATTGTTTTTTATGCTGGGACAGACGCGCTACCAATAACCGTGGAGGAGAATAGGAAATTTGGCGAATGTTATTCCGCCTGGAAAACCACCGAGTAACACTGCAGCTGGGGCAAAGCTACTACTGTAACAATGGGTGATGGCAGGCCAGAATGCGTATTTATCCCCGGTAATTTCCTGTAGTAGCCTTAAATTAGTCATTCTAACAAGGGTTATTGTTGGGCAATATTAGAATACAGCTCGGGTTTTGGTGTCTTTAGAAGATCGCGCTATGCTTCCAGGGTGGGTTATTATACCTAAAATGGCCCTGGTTGACTTATTAGAATCCCTTACTTTTACCCAAAATGGGAATGCTGCATAGCCATCCCGTAGCAGAATTATTTAAAAATTATGATCGACTTAAACAAAACAGTTGCGGTCCTTACCGTAAGATTGATATTGGGCTTTATTTTCTTTATGCAAGGCTTCGGTAAAGTCGTTACCTGGGGGATGGAAAAGGTGTTTCAGGCCGACTTCTTTCAGGGGACTTTTGAAGATCTATTACCTGCACCTATTATTTGGATAACCGCCTATTATACGTCCTATGTGGAGTTAATTGGAGGCTTGCTGCTGGTGTTGGGTTTTAAAACAAACTATGCCCTGTATGCACTTGCTTCCGTATTGGTTGTCGTAACTTTTGGTCATGGCTTGGCAGAACCCATTTGGGATCTGTCGCACGTGATGTACCGGACCATCCTATTAGTAGCACTGCTGTTATTGCCAAGAGAATGGGACAGGTTTTCCCTGGATAATATTATTAAGAAAAAATCTGCTATCAATAATTCTTGACTGGAATTTAGCTTAGCGAGAACTTGACTATAATGTGGATAACCCACGAAAATATAATTTATACTAACTTAAAAGGTACATCTAAATGAATATTTCAAAATATTTAAATTATATTTTAACTACAATAGTATTATTAACTTTCAGTCAGTCCTCGTATAGTCAGGAGTTAGAGGTGAGTAAAGGCCTAACAACAAGAACCCACACTATTTCTTCTAAAATAACGGGGCACGATTATGAACTGGAACTATCATTTCCAGAACGTTACTCATTAAACGATACAGTATCTTACCCCGTATTATATGTTATTAATTCCTTGGGGTTATCCGACTTTAAAGAGGCACAGAAAAAATTGGGTTCTGAGGGGGAAGTGGAAGACGTTATTATCGTAGGAATTGGTTTCGAGAATACTACTTCATACGATTCGTTTGTTAAAAGATATCACGATTTTACGCCATCTGTTGACACCCTGGATATGCGAAGAATGGAAAGTTTTTTAGATTTCCTAAAGGGACCTTAAAAGCTGGAGGGGCCGACGAATTTTTGGAAAGTTTAAAATCAGAAATAATTCCATTTGTAGATAAGCACTATAATACGAATTCGGATAGAGGAGTTACAGGAGAATCTTTAGGAGGTTTGTTTACTGCCTATTGTTTTATAAACTCTGATGGTTATTTTACAAGATTCGGAATAAACTTTCCTCGGCTTGAGTGGAATAATGACGAAGTTTTAGATAATGGTATCTCTAAGTTCAAGGCAAGTGATCATTGGGATATACCTGCAACAAAAGTCTTTGTTTCTTCGCATGAACCCCTTATTTCAGTAGTAGGTATAGAAAGGGTTTCCAATGTTCCAACAACATTAAAGTTTAGCGCCTCTTTGGAAAACAGTAATTATGAAAATATAGCCCTTACCCAACATATATTTATTAAAGAACCTAACCGATCCATATCGTCGGCTAGTGCTAGTAAAATTCTTTCCGCATTATATAGAAAGGAATAGAAGATTAAAACAGTAGTAAAGTGGCGGTTGATATTATACAACCCGCAATTGGCATGGAAAAAGAGGATAGTCACAAGAATACCTGGCTCGGTTACAGCGGAAAATGGATTGCGCCAGATGAACTAACGACGTTTACAGGTAGCAATAGAAATATCGCAATAAATGTGGAGCTTTCTAATTAACTCTCATGAAGTACCCGAAACATCTTTTGTGCTATCACTCTAAGAATACAAAATCAAAAATACCCCCAGCAGCACTCCAGCTAAAGGCACCAATTTCTTTCGCTTATTCTGTTCCTTAAAAATAAGTCCGCCAATTACCACCGCAATTAAAAGCTGACTCCGTTTAATGGCAGAAAGCAGCATTATTAAGGCCTCTGGATCTTGTAGGGCCTTAAAATAAAAATAATCGGCAGCCAATAGAAAAATACCCACCGCTGGGATACTCCAACGCCAGGTAAAGGCCTTGCGTTTCTCAGCATTGGGAAACCAGCTGATCGATAAAATGATCAGCAAAATCAAAATCACATAAAAACTAAACCAAAAAATTAAGGTTTGCGGATTTAAATCCACGTACTGCACAAGGAACTTATCATATAAACCGCTGGAAGCCCCCAAGAAAGTAGCTCCTATAATGGCAAATATCCATTTGTTCCTTTTAAAATTAATGCCCTCTTTCTTTCCTATTCTAGAATACAGGATCATGGAGAAAATAATGACAAAAAATCCAAGCCACTGCAAAAGATTCGGGCGCTCATTGTATATCAAAATAGCCCCGATAAAAGTGAAAAACGGTCCGGCAGATCGTATGGGGGTAACAATGGTGATGGGCAAATGTTTTAGCGCCTGATAGGCTAAAATCCACGAGGCCGCCATAATAGCCGATTTAATGAATATAAAGCCATGTACCTCCCAGGGAATGCTGGGAATATAAAATCCGCTAGCCATACTGTACTCCGGAAAAAATAGGGAACCAAAGAAAATGGGTAGAATAAATAAAAATCCCGAACCAATGGTGCCCAACAGTACCGGAAATACCTCATTGCCCTGTACAGCATGTTTTTTGCACAAGTTGTGCAATCCTAAAAAAAGCGCGGCTAAAAGCCCTAAATACATCCACATTCGCGCGAAGATAAACCTATTTTTATATATGGGGTGGACATTGCTGCTCTGCTCCACCTTGCACGCCTTTTGCTAAGAGGAGTTTTTTTTGGGAGGTGGTTAAGCATCTACTAAGAATACTGCATAGAACGCCAGATGCAGCAACCCTCTACCCAATATATGCTTATAAAGGGGTTAAAGGTCTAGGGGTATGGATCTAGGAAGTGTAAGTGGCTAGTGAACTATTCAGGTTTCATAAAGATGCTATTTTCCAAAGCGTTTAACCTTGATGCTTTTTTGCTCCACTAGAATTTTAAAAGGAGACAGTTTACTGGTTTTCCCAGATTCCACCGTGAAACTGGCGGTGGGTTGTTCGCAATGGGTCTTACTGGCTAAAGAGCCTTTATCCAAGGAAATTTGATAGGTTCCATTCGGTAAAAATACGGTGAATTCACCATCGTTGGTAGTGGAAATTCGCTGTATATGTTTCCCGTCCTTGGAGATGTTAAAAAGAATGCCTGCTATTTTAGGTTGAAATTTTTTGGATAGCATAGGATCGTACTCATACCGTATTTTTCCTGTAACGCTTCCGGTTTGGTGCAAAGGGATGGAAAGCTGCTGGTGGTAGGCGTTTAATTCAAACTCCTGTTCATTGGTAAACCATCCTTGGGCAGCAACAGAATTAATGGTGTAGGTTCCAAAAGGAACAGATCTGTACACAAGCTCACCGTTCTGGTCTGTTTTAAAAATAGCATCGTTCAGTTTAATAAGGTAGTCTGGTGCAATTTCATCGCCTTCATCAAATACATTATTGGCGTTGTGATCGAAGTATGCCTGAGCCCTAATTTTCCCTTTCCTAGCAGTAGAAGGAGCTTTCCCCTTAAAATTAATGGTTAGTCCGGCTTCTAGTGTAAATTGGTTGTTCTGGGAAGTATATACATAATTGTCATTACGCTGTGTCTGATATTGGGACCAAGAAGTATTGAGAAATAGTCGATATCGATTATTTGGTTGATAGTGGATATTTAGAAATGTGGAAATATTACTGCCTAGTTGGAAATTATTATTGTAGTTGAGACCGGAGTTGATAGCGAGTTTATCTTCCAAAAAGTTTTTGTTGGCGGAAACCGAAAATAGTAGGCGTTGGTATTCCTGGTTTGTACTGGTATTTTGTTGGGCTAAAGTACTCTCAGATAGGTAGAAACTTCCATATTGATAGGTGGCATTGGCATTTATCCAAGCAAAACGGTACATCAGATTGGTTTTTAATTGAGGTTTTAGAGAACTTTCATTGGCATATTTTACCAGCCCTTCTTCCATTCCAAGTAATACGGAGTGTTTCCTATTTAAGCTAGACCAATTTAGGCTATTTGTAATACGGTTGGCGCTCATTTTTCCTAAGGTAGTTTCCAAATCACTTTCTCTGAAGTTGGTACGGGTTTCCGTATGATGATAAAATCCGAGCCGTAGTCCAAATACCTTCCTTCTAGGGAAATTAATCCCCATATTAAAGCGGTAATTGGTAGAGGCGTAATTTATCTTATAGGTATGCGATTTGGGCGAATAGTTGGAAATGAATAGATTGGAATAGATAGAACGATTTTTGGATATGTTTTTAGATGCGTTCTGATGGATCTGAATAACCCCACGCCTATTACCTGGAAAATAATCACTGCTTAAAAAATAGTTCCCTGAAAGCTTTACCCTTTTTATATTTCCGGAGTACTGCGTTTCCAAGGCGTAGGAAGTTTGACTCTCATCTATTTCTTCATAGTCGCTAATTGCGGCATTTCCTTTAACGTTTAAGCGCCACCCTTCCCCAAGCCTGTAGGCTTTTTCCATTCCTAGCATGTGGTTTCGCGAATTATCCATTTTATCCTCCTTAAACACATAGCTGCCCAAGGTGTAATTATGGGTGTTTACATTGCCAAAAACACTGCTAACATACATTCCGTACCCCCGCTTTAAAAAAGCATTTTGCTCAATTAAATTATAGTTTTGATCTATAAAACCCAATTCCAAGGTTCTGTTGTTGTCTCTATTGGTGATACTGGAGGCTATACCGCGACCATAAAGTGGCATTTCCAATTGCTGACTAATATTTCCCACCTTCAATGAATAATTGTCTAAATGATACGTCAAGGAGGTGTTCGTTATATAAGGTATGTCTGCATTCTCTGTCAGATACATATTGCCGTCCATAGCCAAATAGCCCGCAGAAAGATTTACATCTGCCGAACCAATTACTTGATAACTATTGGTGTTTGCTCCAAGTCTTCTGTAGGAGGTGGTGATACTGTTTCGATGCGAATTATAAGTATCTCTGGTAGCTCCCAGATCGTGATGCTGCTTGCTAGAGGAAATGTTTTGAACGGTGATAGAGGTATTGCCAAAAAGATCTTTCCCCGGACCTCGCATTGCGGCTATCTGAACGGTGAATTGTGGTGAGGTTAACAAGGACCTTGGCGGTAGAAATCGCAAGATAAAATCGGTGTCTTCTCCTATGTGTACCACTCCATTTTTTTCAAAGAAATTCTTTTCCCCCGTAAGGTTAGGGATGCTAAACACCACGGTAGCATCCTGTATTTTGTTGCCTAAGTTGCTTACCGTTACTTTTAAAACCAAGGTATCGTTAGGATTGGTCAATAAGACCATAGGACTTTCGGTGAAAAGTCGCATGTGGTTATTTTCTTTTACAGTCTGGGCTGTCTCTTGGGTCTGTAGCACTTTCTTATGGGCGTCCAAGAGGTCTACTCCTATAGTGGAGGTGCCAACAAGGGCAGCAGGTTGACGCAATAATTTTGAGGAAATAAAGCGTTTTTCTCCAGGTTCTAAGGAAATAGGAACAAGTGGCTCAGAAATACTTTTAAATCCCGCTGGGGTATTAATTTGTATAAAACCCTCAAAGGGACTTTCAGTAGAATTGGTAAGACCTATTAGTACGTCTACCAGGTTAGATCTTGCTTTTCCGTCTTCCACTTTAACCGTCATTTCTAGGCCTTGTTGTGCGTAGGTAGAAAAACACCATAGGAATCCAAAAAGACAGCAGAGTTTTTTAGCAACGGATGCGCGCATAGGTGGGCCTGGGGTTTATTGTGGCGTGATGATATATTGTAACGTTGTACTGTAAATATCCGATGGGGCATTAATAAGATTAGGGTCGTTTGGATTGCTCTTATAGGTAATGTCAAAATTTACAGGTGTTCCTTCTGTGGTTCCTCCGGTCGCAATTATTTGTTCCAAGTTGCTTAGTGGAACGGGATTGGTTGTAGCGGGATTGTTGGCTCCTGCGGATAGCAAAACGCTTATAGCTTCCAGTGCAAGTGTGTTGCCGGAAGGGGAGCTGAAGAGGTCTTGAGATGATCTTACTTGTACTTGATAATCAGTATTGGCGGATACAGTTAGTCCGCCTGTGTAAGTTATTTGGGTGCCTTGTTCATAGTCGTTCACGGACTTTAGCTCCAAGAGGCCGTTGGATGCATCGGCATTCACTTCTATTGAAAACTGGGGAGTAACTGGAGGTATTTGAATTTGTATTTTTAAATTAAATTCTGTTGTTAGGATATCAGTTTTGTTTTTATTCTTTTTATAATAAAATCTGGCGCGCAATGGTAAAATAAATTCCGAGTTTTCCGGGTAGGTGTTTAGATAGGCTCCTCCGGCTACGCTAACATGGTAATACAAATCAAAAGTGCCTGAGAAAGAGGCGTTGGATTGAGGTACTAAAAATACTTCAGCTGTTTGTTGAAAAGGAACATGTGTGGGCATGCCTATTTCATCAATACTTGGATTACTGGTAGTGTTGGAAGGTTGAAAACTGATTTTGTCTGCGGGGAAACCGTCAAGGTCGATAGCCTCCACTGAGATTCGCCAGGTTCCTTTATCTATAGATGAATTCCCAGAGCCTTGTAAATTAAAATAAAATGCGTCCTGATTTGATTGTCCACCCTCATCCGTGATAATGATCGTAGGATTTTGTTCAACTACTCCAAAACTAATGTTTTGTGCATCGAGGGTTGCAAATGAAGCTATAAAAAAGACGATATATAGAGCGTTATTTTTCATAGGCAAAGGTTAATTCGGCCATTTCAAGGCTGGCATCATTGCCATAATCCATAATTATGGTTGCCACGTAATCCCCCGCTTGCAAGTCTTGGGGTAAGGTAATCTGGGTTTCCCTGTAATTTCCTGGCATGGTATAAAACACCAAGTGGTCTAGGGTTATTTTTTCCCCGGTACCGGTATGTAATAATTCTGGGTATAGAATACCATCTGTCCATATATTCCCCAAATTTTCAAAATGGACGGCAATTTGATTGGTTTCCTGATCATAAAGCATGTTTTGAACTTCCAGCTTTTTGTT
Source organism: Arenibacter lacus (assembly GCF_008711145.1). Lineage (NCBI taxonomy): Bacteria > Pseudomonadati > Bacteroidota > Flavobacteriia > Flavobacteriales > Flavobacteriaceae > Arenibacter > Arenibacter lacus. The sequence goes on along the minus strand of NZ_VVIN01000016.1, from coordinate 55,741 downwards.
CTGTGTTGTCCTGGTGCGGTGGTATAGCTTAATGCCAGAGCGCACACTAATCTTCATATTGGCGCCCGCTTTGCTAACATCGTCTATGGGGTTCATTTGGGTAACGTACAACATGGCCGTATGTACAGGGACGTCGTTGGTAAGCGTTTGCGGAGTGGCAATACTTACCTCTACCTCCTTGGATTCTCCTGGTTTTAGGGAGAAATAGTGTTGGTCTTGTTTTAAACTTACCCAACTGGCGCAGGAGGTGGCCAAACTATCGGCAGGATACATCATATTGTCTCCTTTTACATTGTACTCCCAATCGCCCAAGCTGATGGCAAGGTCTAAGCTGTTGGAAACACTCTCATTGGTCACCCTTATTTTTTGGGTACTATGTTGTCCTGGGTCTGTTTCAAAATATACCCGTGGGGGCGATACCGAGAGTCCGGTTTGTGCCTGGAGGGTGCCGTATAAAAGAAAGCATAAAAAAAGAATGGGGTATTTCATGGGGAGCGTAAGTTTTTACTTATTAAACGGTAAAAAGTGCTATATGGTATATAGCACTTTTTATAAATTGTGATTGCTGTAATAGAATTATTGGGCAGTAAGAGTATAGGTTACGGTCGTTTGATAGATTGAGGTTCCTTGATCTTTTACGTAATAATCCAAATAGCTGTCGCCTCCTCCATATTCTATGTTGATACCCTTCCTAGCGGCACCTTTATTATAACTTACAATAGTGCTTCCCGTTTTAGATAAAGCAACTCCGGTTGAGTAGGAAGGTTTTGGGGAACTAGTAATAGGTTTAGTTGTACCTTCTAATGCAGAGATTGTTATGGTATTCGCTGCGATTGATCCATGAGATCCATTCGCTACTGTGTTGTCAATATCATCCACTGATGAACTTGCGGTTACTTGGAAGCCTCCAGTGCTAAAAATCTCTAAATGGTCTTCTTGAAGAAGTTTCACACCAGCTGAATATTTTGCTTCTGTGTCATATACTAAATCCACTGCTGTTTGCGCAGGGTTCACCGTGATAGTATGAATACCTTTAAGTTTTACGTTTAAGGTGACATCGGCCGTTTCTGTTTGCGCATTTACAGCAAATGCGAACAACAGGGCTGAGCTAGCTAAAATAGTTTTTGTAATTTTTTTCATGGTTTTATGGTTTATATAAGTTTTGTTGGTTGCTAACGGGAACCTTAGAGGATGAATACTTTTTTGCGTTAAGAGGTTAATTTATTCGTTCAATAGCCTTTGGTGTCTTGTAGTCCGTTTTGTAAGTGGTGACGATTTAATCAAGTGGTAGCTGATAGGCATTATGGTGAATTTCTGATTTGATGCCTCTTGTTTATCTGAAAATACCCACGCTGAATAAGATTTTTGGGTTGTTTATAGGAAAAAGACATTATTCCCATAAAATACATCAATGGATTGATCCCCCTTGGTGGAGGTTGCAATCGAAATTAAAGGATAGAAGAGGTAGTAAAGAACCCAGTATTAAACCGCACTCCTTGAATTAAATAATAAATCCCCTTCAAGCCGCTTGCGTTTACCACTTCTTAATTAAATAGTGGGGCATTTTCTCCACAGCTCCTAAAATAACCTCTCTAAAAGCCTTAGTTTAGTAAAGACAAAATAATCAAACCTTGTTGTCTATAATCCAATGTGGGCTAGTCTTTTGAGAGTTTTCCTTGTCATTGGAGTTAAGAGATGCTTTGAACCTAAAATCTAACCTTATGAATATCGATACCGCCATACTTGTAATCCTTAGTGTTTTTGGAATTTTTACGGGCATAATAATTATAACAAGAATTTTTGGACTGAGGACGTTTGCCAAAATGTCTAGTTTCGATTTTGCCTCCACCATTGCTGTTGGTTCCATCTTAGCAGCGATTGTTATCAATAAAGACCAAGGTGTCTTAAAGGGAATCTTGGCCCTGGTCTGTGTTTTTGGATTCCAAACCCTGTTTTCCTTCTTGGTGAGGAAAAATGATTGGTTCAAAAAACTGTTTACCAATAAACCCCAAATGTTGATGAAGGACGGCGAGATTTATTATGATAATCTGCAAAAATGTAATGTTGGGGTGAGTGATCTAATGGCAAAACTAAGGGAGGCAAACGTTCACAAGTTTTCAGAAGTTCAGGCTGTGATATTTGAAAGTACGGGCGATATTTCCGTTTTGCACAGTAGCGCGATGGATGAGGTGGATTCCATGATATTGGAGGACGTTGCCACTTAAAAAAAATTGAGGGTTTTAAGGAAAAAATCTTGAAGAAATGTATTTTGCAATCGCATAGTGCAGAGCTGTAGTGGTTTTATTAAAAAAGATTTTTAAAATTATTTATTATGAAAACAGGTAGATTGGAAGCGTTCAGTGATGGGGTTTTGGCCATTATTATTACCATTATGGTGCTGGAAATGAAGGTGCCCCAGGGTACGGACATGTACGCATTACTCCCCGTATTGCCAGTTTTCCTTACCTACCTGGGAAGTTTTATTTACCTGGGGATTTACTGGAACAATCACCATCACCTGCTGCAAGCAACCAATAAGGTGAACGGATCCATTCTTTGGGCCAATCTAAACTTGCTTTTTTGGCTATCCCTCTTTCCTTTTGTAACAGGTTGGATGGGTGAAAATCATTTTCAACAGAACCCTGTAGCTCTCTACGGTATTGTGCTACTGCTGGCAGCCATTGCCTATAAAATTTTATCCCACTATGTAATTAAAAGCGAGGGAAGAGAGTCGGTGATTGGGAAAGTACTTCAGAATAACAAAAAAGAATATATCTCCATGGCACTCTACGCATCGGGGGTTGTCCTAGCCTTTGTAGAGCCTATTATAAGTGTTGCAATATATATATCTTTATGGCTATATATTGGATTATACCAGATAGGAGAATAGAAAAGGAGCTTAAGTAGCAGTACGCTTAGATTATTGCTCCTACGGAGCCCCCTTTTTTTGTTAATCATGCCATGAGGTTTATGGTTTCTAAATCGGCTCCCATGGGAATTGGGGGTGCCTCCCTTTTTTGATTACTAAAGGGGGTAATAGACAATTAATTTCTAACTTGCCCAAAAGTTTTAAAATCCTAGGCTAAGCGGAAGATAAGCGTTTGCCTTAATTTTATTCACATGGAGAAAAAAATAAAAAATGTATTTGTACAAGGTGCTATAAGCCCCGAATTTATTGCTAATTCCATTGCCAAGCACCAATCCAAGACTTCTATTGGGGCCCATGATATTTTCTTGGGCCAGGTAAGGGCCGATATAATTAACGACCAGGAGGTTGCAGCTATAGAATATACCGCATATGAGGAGATGGCCAATCTGAAATTTCACGAAATAAGAGAAGCGACTTTTGAGAAATTCGATCTCAGTTGTATGCACATCTACCACAGTTTGGGAAGGGTGAATGCCGGAGAAATTTGTCTATTTGTTTTTGTTTCTGCTCCGCATAGAAAGGAAGTTTTTAAAGCCATGCATCATATCGTGGACGAAATTAAGAGTCAGGTTCCTATATTCGGTAAGGAGCTGTTTAAGGACGATTCCTATCAATGGAAAGTAAATACATAGGTTATGGTAGATATCACCCATAAAAAAGAGACGCTACGCACGGCCATTGCCCAGGCGGTGGTACAGCTAAGTTCGGAAGACACCATAAAAGCCATAAAGAATAATGCCGTTCCCAAAGGGGATGTTTTTGCCATGAGCAAGGCAGCGGGATTATTGGGGGTTAAGAAAACACCGGATCTGTTGCCGGACTGTCATCCCTTACCCATAGAGTTTACGGATATCACCTATTCTATAGAAGGATTGCAAATTAAAGTACTGGTAACGGTTAAAACTATTTACAAAACCGGGGTAGAGGTAGAGGCCATGCACGGGGCCAGTATTGTAGCTCTAAATATGTACGATATGCTAAAACCCATTGACAAGGGAATTGAAATTCTAAATATAAAATTGGTCTTAAAAACAGGGGGTAAATCCGATATAGGAACCAAAAACGTGGAGGGTAGTTAGGCCATTATTTTTAACAACATCTTAATAGAATATAGTCTTATCTTTGTAAGGTGAAAGTAGCTATACATCATAGGATTATACTCTTACTCCTCTTGCTGGGACTTGGAAGTGCAGTTATGGCGGCGCCTCCAATGGATCTCAACGAGATTCCGGATTATGGGGTAGAAAAGAATAACCAACAACTGTATGGGGATCTGCCTTTGTCGGTAAGTTTGGTGTTGCAGGAAAGCAACTCGGAATTGCCTGCCCCCTCCAAATCCAATTATACGCTACTATCCCGTCAGGAAAAAAATTATACTTCTCTCGCAGGCAGGAAACCAGTGTTGCCGTTAAGAAAGAAAACGGATATCACAGTAGGTCTGGATAGCCTGACGCTCATTTACCCTTTTCACACTTTTTTCTAGAAGCTTGATTTCATTAAACTTTTTTGATAGGAATCCTATCCAAAAAAAATGCTTCTCCCTAGTGGAGGGAGGCAAGACTATAATTAAAAATCAAGCTTATCCAGACTAATTTAAATACCAGCTAGGATTTCCATGGCCTTTTAGAGGTATGGTAGCTCGGGATTTATGTGGGTCGTAATTAAAAAGAAAAAAGAATGAGTAACTCAATGATTTTAATATCCGTGTTATTGGTACTAGCAGTGGTGGTTCCATTAATAGTTTTAAATATCTCCGGGAAAGGGGAGACCAAAACAGTCATCCATAAAACCAAAGAATATGCCAAAGAGGCCCAGCTTAAATTTGATGCCAAGGAAAGTTGGGGCAACAGGTTTATCGCCATTGATAAAAATCGAAATGTACTGGTTTTCTCGAGGATGGTAAACGGCGAGGTGATGATAAGGAAAATCGCCCTGGAAAAAGTAGAAAAAGTAGAAGTTCAAATGGAGACCAAAACCGTGAAAGTAAATGCGGTAAAAGAGAAGCTGTTACAAAAAATGGAGTTGGCCATTGTATGCTACGATCAACCAGATAACCCCCTTGTACTTAATTTTTATGAACTGGGGCAAATCTATACTGAGGACTACGAGCAAAGACGAGCAGAGAAATGGAAGGCCATTATTAATGAGGCGGCTAAAAATAAGGCAATGGTCAAAAAAGTTGCCTAATTAGAGGCCTAGCTTAAACCATTTAGGACGCCCGACATTACCAATAGCGGTATGCCGGGCGTTTTTATGGTGGGTGACTTATTCTCTTTTAGACCATATTTCGTGCAGGGGGTCCCCCTTGCTACTCTTTCCGCTATGGTACCAATCCTTGCCCATTACCTTATAGTTGAATGTGAGGCTTGCGCCTACCCGGGAATTGTCTCTAGAGAAGTAACCTATATGTTCCGTATACTTCCCATCCTTGGCTAAATAAGTGCCTCCTCCCGTACCAAAAAATTGCATGGATTCTGTGTTGTAGGCAATCCATTGAAAATGTCCGTTCATCAAAAACTTCATGGTCTTCCGCGGCCTGGAGGTATCTACCCTGTCTTCCCCTTGGTCTGTTACCCTTCCAGAAAATAACCACTTTCCGTCTAAGGGCTGTTGATTTTTGGCAACTGGGATAAAGGACATGGGAGTACCTAATTCCAAAATAAGTTGATCGCCCTCCATTTGGAAGGGGATTTCAGTTTCTTTGGAGTTGCCGGCTTCATAATTGGAATCGAATTCCATAACCAACTTTAAATTATTATTTTCCGCGGTATAGAATCCGCCATAGGTCCTTAAAAAGGTAGGGGGAGATTCCTTATAGGTACTGTGAATGAAATAATTGCCATCTATTTTTATTTCGTGCTTTATGGTTCCCTCCTCCTTTTGCTCATCAAAATGATATACGTTGGCCGCAATTTGCGCGCTAAGACTATTGGAAAATGTCAGGATAGTAAAAATGGCCAGGATTAAACAGGTTTTTGTAGTTTTCATAATGAGTAATTTGACGATTAAATATATGAATTAAATAATTGAAATTCAATAGAATAAGGACTTTTGGGGTTTTTGTAATTTGCCGTTAATTTACTGTGTGATAATCTTTATCCTAAATTTTTTTAAAAGCCTTGTTTTTCCATTTTTTTTGTTTTCATTTGCTGCCTCAAAATAAGCGTTAAAATTCGTTGGGACCTAAAACGTCCTACTGTTAAAGATGAACCACCTTTATAGATTTGGACATTGTAGCCCAGACCAAAAAAATCTGGGAACTCCGCCAAAGAACCTACGCCTAAAATGGCTACGAACGCTAAAATTGTATCTTTCCGTTACAGCTAGGCATGCCTATAGGTTTAAACCATTCACGGCAAAAGAATTGATGATCTAAGAAATAAAAATGTAACTTTCTGAAATCATTGCCATTGGCAAAAATTAAATATTTGCATAATTCTTTATTTTACAGGTACCATTATGAATACTAAATATATCAATTTAATAGAACAGACCTATGATTTTCCACAAGAGGAATTTACCTTGGAGGATAGCAGCCTAAAATTTCACGATATTCCACTTATGGACTTGGTGGAGAAGTATGGGAGTCCCCTAAAATTCACCTATCTTCCAAAAATATCCGAGAATATAAACAAGGCGAAGGAATGGTTTAAAGTGGCTATTGAAAAGAATAACTACAAAGGGAAATACTACTATTGCTATTGTACCAAAAGCTCCCATTTTAAGCCGGTTTTAAACGAAGCATTAAATAATGACATCCATATAGAGACCTCTTCCGCGTTTGATATTAATATAGTAGAAAGACTAAAGCAGACAGGGAAGATAAAGGACGATACCTATATTATTTGCAACGGGTTTAAAAGGGACCAGTACATTTCCAATATTGCGAGGCTTATTAATAGCGGACATCAAAATTGCATCCCAATCATAGATAACTATGAGGAGTTGGATCTTTTGACCGATGCCATTGACGATGTCTTTAAAGTAGGTATTCGTATTGCTTCTGAAGAGGAGCCTAAATTTGAATTCTATACTTCGCGTTTGGGGATTGGATATAAAAATATTGTACCTTTTTACGAGAATCAGATACGGGATAACGATAAGGTGGAGTTAAAGATGCTTCATTTCTTTATCAATACCGGTATTCGGGATAATTCCTATTATTGGAATGAGTTAGTAAAATGTTTAAAAGTGTACGTAAGGCTTAAGAAGATTTGTCCATCTTTGGATAGCCTCAACATCGGTGGGGGGTTCCCTATCAAAAACTCTTTGGCATTTGAATATGATTATCAGTATATGATAGATGAGATCATCAATCAGATCAATATAACCTGCCAAGAGGCATCGGTTCCCGTGCCCCATATTTTCACCGAATTTGGGAGCTTTACCGTAGGGGAAAGTGGGGGAGCCATCTATGAAATACTATATCAGAAACAACAGAACGATCGGGAGAAGTGGAATATGATAGACTCTTCTTTTATTACGACACTGCCAGATACTTGGGCTATTAACAAACGATTTATTATGTTGGCGATTAATCGTTGGAATGAGGAGTATGAGCGCGTGCTTTTGGGCGGATTAACCTGTGATAGCGATGATTACTATAATAGTGAACAGAATATGAACGCCATTTATTTGCCAAAATATAAAAGGGACAAGCCTTTATATATCGGATTCTTTAATACAGGTGCGTATCAAGAGACTATTGGTGGCTATGGTGGCTTGCAACATTGTTTAATTCCACATCCTAAGCATATCTTGATAAATAAGGATGAGAATGGGAATATTACGACGGAGCTGTTCAGCGAACAGCAAAAAGCCGATGAGCTGCTTCATATCCTAGGTTACGGTGCTAGCTAGGAGGGGAATGCCATTTCGGATTAATGCGTATTATTAATTATAACCTGCCTGCCATTTGGTAGGCCAGACCACTAAAAACTATAAAAGTTAAAAAATGAAAACGACTAACAATTACGCTGGCATACCAGATGAATTTGCGCAATTGGAGAAGGCAAAGGTAGTTTTAATACCTGTGCCATATGATGGAACCAGTACTTGGGGAAAGGGAGCGGATAAAGGTCCTCAGGCCTTTTTGGAGGCTTCCGAGAATATGGAACTCTATGATATAGAAACCGATACTGAAGTGTATCAGCAAGGGATTTACCTAGCTAAGCCGGTGGATGAAAACAGCTCTCCGGAAGCTATGGTGAATGCAGTGCACAAAACAACCAAGGCCTATATTAAACGCAATAAGTTTGTGACCTTATTTGGAGGGGAACACTCCATTTCCATAGGGACGATTCGTGCTTTTAATGAATGTTTCGACAATTTAACTGTACTGCATATAGATGCACATGCAGACTTAAGGAAATCCTACGAGGGTACTCCTTACAATCACGCCTGTGCAGTTCATGAAGCCAGTCAGACTACCAATCTTATCCAGGTAGGTATCCGAAGCATGGATGCTATTGAGAGGACCTTTATGGACGAGGAGAAAACATTTTTTGCCCATGATATGGTGCAGGATACGTATTGGGTAGATAAGGTGATCGATCTAATGACAGACAATGTATTTATTACCTTTGACCTAGATGCCTTAGACCCTTCCATTATGCCTTCTACCGGTACCCCGGAGCCAGGAGGGTTGTTCTATTACGAAACCCTGGAGTTCTTAAAACAGGTGTTTTCGGAAAAGAATGTGGTTGGGTTCGATATGGTGGAGCTTTGTCCCAACGAACAAGAAAAATCCTCAGATTTTTTAGCGGCAAAATTGTATTATAAAATGTTGAGTTATAAGTTTATGGGAGAGGCCGTAACAGATGACTATGATAATACGTATGAGCTAAAGTCTAATAGTGGTGGTAGTAACAAAACAAAATTTACAGATGATGAAGAATAAAGGTACCATTTCTAATTTTATTGAAAAATATTATTTGCATTTTAATGCTGCGGCCTTAGTGGATGCAGCTAAGGGATACGAGGCTCAATTGGCTCAAGGATCCAAAATGCTGGTAGCTATGGCCGGTGCCATGAGTACCGCCGAAATAGGTAAGATTTTTGCCGAGATGATCCGTCAGGACAAGGTGCATATTATATCCTGTACTGGAGCCAATCTAGAAGAGGATATTATGAATCTAGTGGCACACTCACATTACAAGCGAGTTCCCAATTATAGGGATCTAACCCCGCAAGAGGAATGGGATTTAATGGAGAAAGGTCTTAACCGAGTAACGGATACCTGTATCCCGGAGGAAGAAGCTTTTAGGAGATTGCAGAAACATATTCATAAGATATGGAAGGATGCAGAAGCTGCTGGCGAACGCTATCTTCCCCATGAATATATGTATAAATTACTCCTTTCTGGAGTATTGGAGGAATACTATGAGATAGATATCAAGGATTCTTGGATGTATGCCGCAGCTGAGAAGAACCTACCTATCGTATGTCCAGGATGGGAAGATAGTACCATGGGGAATATTTTTGCTTCCTATGTAGTAAAAGGAGAGCTAAAGGCAAGTACAGTGAAATCTGGGATAGAATATATGACCTTTTTAACGGATTGGTATACCGCCAATTCCGAAAATGGGATAGGATTTTTCCAGATTGGTGGTGGTATCTCTGGGGACTTCCCCATTTGTGTGGTACCTATGCTCTACCAAGATTTAGAGCGTACAGATACTCCATTTTGGAGTTACTTCTGTCAGATCAGTGATTCTACCACAAGTTATGGATCGTATTCTGGTGCTGTGCCTAATGAGAAGATTACCTGGGGTAAATTGGATATTAATACCCCTAAATTTATAATAGAGAGCGATGCTACTATAGTTGCTCCCTTAATTTTCGCTTATTTATTAGATATGTAGTTTATGGATAATTTAAAAAGAGTTATTGTTGATTTTAAGAAGCTTACGCCAGAAGTTTTAAAGCTATTGGTAGAAAAGTATCCAGATGGGTATGACGATCTTAACATCATCACTTTTAAGAATGCCAAAGGGGAACGTATAGAGGCAGTAGAGGTTACTACCGAAGATACCAAGTATCTAGTGAAAATTAGTGCCAAGCTAGAGATGACCATGGCAAATTATGATGAGGACGATTATGAGGACTTCGATGAAGACGATCCAGAAGCTATTCCAGATGTAGATATAGAAGGAATGGAAGATGATGACGTGGACCTGTAGCATCAACGCTGAAGCATTGTAAAAGCCTCTAGACCCCAATTGTTTAAAGTGAAAATTGCTATTGGAGCAATACCTGGATTCTTGGGAGTTGACTTTTTGCAAAGTGCTAGTTCACCTGTTCTATCGAAACAGTTCAATTTAAGTATACTACTGGCTCCCCGAGGGACTGTCCTGTCCCATTCTTTGGAAGGGGAGCCTTTGTTGTAGGACGGAGATACCTCCGCCTTTCGCATTAAATAATAGAGGGAACCAGTTCGCCATCTAAACATAGTTGAAAACCGGTGTAACATTTTTTTTCAAGGAAAAATGCCTACCCTATTTTTGTGCTATTCATAAAATGTTCCGTCCTTTATACACTTGTTCCCTTTAATTAAAGTTGGAACGATCCTGGAGAACTGCCGGTGGCAGCAAAATCACTTCAAGAGGGAGGAAATTAGTAGGGAATACCTACTGCTGAAGAATTCCATTGGAATTGGTGCGGGTACATAGTTGTTAGATTTAAAGTGGTTGAAGGGTTTCTTAGTATCTTGTAAGAATTTATTCTTTCTCCGAATGGATAACGCTAAGAGGGGCTTTAAATAATAGCGGTGTTCAATGCTTTATTGATTTTGGAAAATTTTGGATGCGATGTAAAAAATGGTCTTTTTATGGGATGGCCTCCTGTGGCAAGGCAATTAATATTAAAATTAAATGGGCAGGAAACCTTGCACCTAAAGGGTTGCTGGGTTATGTTGCCACATAAAAACAGTTATTGAGTAATGACGGATAACGAGCTAATGGTAATTGGTAGTGAAGAGTGGTGTGTTTTTGGGGAATTGGAAATTCCGGCTATTAAGGCTAGGGTAGATTCTGGTGCCAAAACCTCTTCTATTCAGGCAAATAATATAAAGGTCTTTAAAAAGGGAACTCAGGATTGGGTGCAATTTGAAGTAAATCCCTTGCAGGAAAATAGGAGTATTGTTATTGAATGTAAGGCCCCTTTGATAGATCGTAGAACGGTAAAAAGTTCTTCCGGTGTATCCGAGGAGCGTTATGTGATTAAAACCCCGGTAAGCTTGGGGGATGCTACCTTTGATATAGAGCTCACCTTGGCCAGTAGGAATACCATGGAATACCGAATGCTTTTAGGGAGAGAAGCCCTAAATGGTAGGTATATTGTAAATCCGGCTATTAGCTTTAATGTGAAAGAGATGAGCCATAAGGAGGTAACAGATCAATATGCTTCCTTTGTGAAGGAGAAGACCGGATTAAAAATTGCCCTTTTGGCCAGTAATCCTAAATTGTACAGTAATCAAAGGATTATGGAGGCTGGGGAGGCCCGTGGCCATGAAATGGTGTTCCTAAATGTGGAGCACGCCTATATGAAGCTCGATGCCAATTCGCCCGAAATTAGATACCGAGGCGGTAATATCTTAAACGAATTTGATGCTATAATCCCTAGGATTAAACCGGCGGTAACCTTTTATGGCTGCGCGCTAATTCGTCAGTTTCACAACCTTGGGGTGTACTGCCTAAACTCAGCCGAATCCATCACCCAATCTAGGGATAAACTATTTGCCTCGCAGCTATTCTCTAAGAATGATATCCATATTCCTATTACGGGCTTTGCAAAATCGCCCATGGATACTAAGGATTTAATTCAAATGGTAAATGGTGCGCCCTTAATCATAAAATTATTGGAGAGTACCCAAGGGAAGGGCGTGGTGTTAGCTGAAACTAATAAGGCGGCAGAAAGTGTTATCAATGCCTTTAAAAGTGTGCAGACCAATATCTTGGTGCAAGAATTCATCAAGGAGGCCAATGGTCAGGATATCCGATGCTTTGTTATAGACGGTAAGGTAGTTGCCTCCATGCAGCGCCAAGCGGCAAAGGGGGAGTTCCGAGCTAATATACATCAAGGAGGGGAGGCTTCGGTGGTAAAGATTACCGCAGAAGAAAGAAGGCTGGCAATTAAGGCAGCAAAAGTACTTAATTTGGCCGTTGCCGGAGTAGATATTATCCGCTCCAACAAAGGCCCTTTGCTTCTTGAAGTAAATTCTTCCCCCGGTTTGGCAGGGATAGAGGATGCCACAGAGAAAGACATTGCCAGTATGATGATTAAGGCAATTGAGAAAAAACTAAAATTTAGTCTCTTATAGGGTATCGGAGCTTCTTAGGTTTTTAATCATTTCCTCGGTAGTTTGTTCCAAATCGAATTCTGATTTCCAATTCCAGTCTTTTCTGGCTTCGGAGTCGTCAATACTACTGGGCCAGGAATCGGCGATATCCTGCCTGAAATCTGGATGGTATTCAACTTCGAAATTTGGGAACCGCTTTCGGATGCTTTCAGCTAATTCTGCCGGGGTAAAACTCATCCCGGCTAAGTTGTAAGACGATCTTTCCTTGATAGCCTCGGCATCGCATTCCATAATAGCTATGGTGGCCCTAATGGCATCGTCCATATACATCATGGGCAATTTGGTGTCTTGCTTTAGGAAGCAAGAGTATTTTTTATTGGCTAGGGCATTGTGATAGATGTCAATGGCATAGTCGGTGGTCCCACCTCCAGGAAGGGTTTTCCAGCTGATTAGGCCAGGATATCGTACGCTTCTAACATCTACCCCGTACTTTTTATGGTAATACGCGCACCAGCGCTCCCCGGCTTGTTTGCTAATGCCATACACCGTACTAGACTCCATGATGGTATGTTGTGGAGTATCCTCTTTGGGAGTGTTGGAACCAAAAACTGCAATGCTGGATGGCCAGAATACTTTGCTTATTTTTTTATCCTTGGCAAGGTTTAATACATGTAGTAAAGAATTCATGTTTAAATCCCACGCCCGCATCGGAAATTTTTCGGCTGTGGCACTTAGCATAGCCGCCATGAGATAGACCTCTTCAATCTCGTAATGCATTACAATGTTTTCTACGGCTTCATAGTTGGTAGCATCCAGAAGCTCAAAAGATCCAGATTCCATTAATGCGCTGTTGCCTTCCCTTATATCACTGGCTATTACCTTGTCGTTGCCATAGCGTTCGCGCAATGCCATGGTCAATTCAGTTCCTATTTGCCCGCAGGCACCTAATATCAATATCGACTTTTGCATTAAAATGAAATGATTTAAAAGTTGGCATAAATATACCTTTTATTAAAATTTGTACCTTCGTCCTATGGAAAAAATTTGGTTGTTGGGCATGGTTCTATTCTTGCTGGTATCATGCAAGGAAGAAGCGGACAAGGAAATTACGGTGGCGGCACAGGAGGAGTTTATCAATATAGACTCTCTTCCCAGACCTATAGCCGTAAATGCTAAGGCTGAGGCAATTTTAAAAAACTGGCAAGCCTTTTATAATATGGAAACTACCTTTGAGTCGCTCTATCGGGTGGAAAACCGGGAAGACCTTAGCTTGGTGATAGACGATCTTCTTGAGAAACAGAAGCAACTGGAGGCTTCCACGTACCCAGAGATTTTTGATAAGCCGCAGATTAAGAGTAGGTTAATAGTGCTTCATACCTTTATTTTAAAGACCAAGGGGAATCTGGAATACCGGATGGATACCAAAGAAACTACCTTGGATATGATTGCGGCATACAACGCTTATAGAAATCAATTTAACGTGCTGGTAAATAGTGAGTTAGATACAAGTCTGATTTTAAATGAATAACCTTTATATATTTTTTGTAGCCCTTATGGCTTGGTTTCCAGTTCACTCCCAGGAAAACTTGGAGAAGGAAGCTGTACGTACCGTTTTAGAGGAATGGCACTTGGCCGCTTCCGAAGCCCGGTTCCAAGATTATTTTAATGCCATGTCCGAAGAGGCAATCTTTATTGGAACGGAAGCAGGGGAGCGCTGGGATAAAGAAGCGTTTATGGCCTATGCCAAGCCACATTTTGATAAAGGAAAAGCATGGAGTTTTAAAATTCTTGAACAACACCTTTATTTTAATGAAGCTAAGGATATGGTGTGGTTTGACGAGTTGTTGGATACCCAAATGAAGCTATGTCGCGGCTCTGGGGTGCTACAAAGAATACATGGGGAATGGAAAATATCCCATTATGTGCTTTCCATAGTAATCCCTAATGAAAATGTGTCCGAGGTAGTGCGGATCAAGCAGGAAACGGACAACGAAATCATAGAAAAGTTTAAGAAACAATAGGGAATAGCGATGCACTGAAAAATTTACAGCAAAAAAAAGCCACTATAATTAGTGGCTTTTTTGGTTGTATACCTTAGGTACTTGCGGTAACCCTGGTAATATTGAGGCATTATTCCTGTGTCTCTGGGGTTTCTTTTCTGGACTGCAAGGCCTGCTTGCTTAAACCTGCCAAATTAAAATTAGGAGAAATCTTTAAAGCTTCATCAATAGTTGCCAATGCTTGGTCTATATTGCTTTGGTCGTTATTGAACTGCACTAGGGCCTTTAGATGAAGTAACGCCGCCTTTAAGGATACTTCATAGGGCTGTTGCCTTTCATAGAAGGCATACTTCATATCGTTTGTGGCGTTTGCTATGCCATATTCAATATTTGCTGCCGCTCCTGCATTGTCTCCGGTCTGAATCTTTAGATCGGCCATTTCGTAGGCCAAGTATGGATTTGGATCTCTTTTGTTCAATATTTCAAATTGTTCTAAGGCTCTTTTGGGCTGATTTAAAGCCTTTAAGGAAATTGCTTTTACCTGTACTGCTAGGTCAGAGTCATTTTCGTTCTTCTCTATTCCTATGGTGTTTAAAGCCTGTAGGTGCTGATTGTCGTTGGCGTAGATGTAAGCCAAGGTATCATTTCGTTCCGGGCTGGGCGAAAGAATATTGAGGTGGGTCAAGGCATTGATCACCCCGTCCACATCACCTTGCAGTCTCATTTGATTATAAAATGCCTCATAATGCTTAAGCAACTCACTCTTGGTCTGGGCCTGCGCCGAAATTCCTACCAGAAGAAGGAGTATCAATCCTATTTTTTTCATCTTTTTTATTTTTTAGTGAGCCAAATCTAGTGAATTATTTTATTTCTACTGTTATGCGTAGTCTTAAAGCTTTGATAGGCAGTAAAAAGGATGCCCAAGGGCATCCTTCAATCTTATTTTTACCGTTGGGGAGATCTAGTACCTAGGCCATTATAACCTCCTTTTTCTTACTATTCCTGAAAGTTTTTAGGAGGTTGGCATAAAAGGCAATGCTGGCATTGTCCGTTTCTAAACAGGAAAGTAAAAACCCTTTTAAGTTGTCGTAATACATATTAGTCCTCATAAGGGGAGTAGAGAAAGTTAAGTTTTTTGGATCGTAACTACTATCGTCCACTACAACGTCCATTAGTATCCTGTTGCGGTGATAATCTATGGTGATATCCACTGCATTATAGTGCTTTTTCACTATCATTTCATGTAAAATCTGGTGTTTTCTTGATGTTTCCAGACTGTAGCAGCTGCTGGAAACCAAGTTTTGGACTTCCTTAAACACCCTGCTTTTTAGGCCTGAATTTTCCATAATATCCTTTGTTTTATTTTTGTTTAAAGGTATGGCTTGTCGATGAAATGTTGTAATTCGTCGATTTAATTTAACGAATGGAAGTGCCCTTTGTTGTGAAAGTGTGAAATTGTGTGGTGAATCAACTGATAATTGAGGTGTGATATTGGTATATTTTAACAATTTCTGGGGCGTTTTCTATAATTTTATGATTTTTATCATTGGAGGAGGGGAGGTAAGATGGGGGAGCGATCCCTTTTTTGGTTGCCTCTTCGGTATAATATGCTTGTTTGCTGGGATGTAAGGGATACACTCCGTTGATTAAAAGGTTGGTGGGATTGTTTTCTATTACCGTACGGATGAGCCCCACACAGTCGTCTAGATGAATTAAATTCACGGGTGCCATTCCATTGGAAAGGCCTGTTTTTCCAGCTACAAAATTAGCGGGATGCCGATTGGGGCCAATGAGTCCGCCAAACCGTATAATAGTAACATTCAAATTCCGGTCATTTCTCAGTAAGTCTTCCGCCGCCAATAGTTGCTTCCCAGATTCCGAACTGGGTTCCGCAAGGGTGGCCTCCGTTACCCTACCTTGGTGGTCCCCATAAACCGAAGTACTGCTGATGAAAATTACCATTTTAATCTTAGCCGCAATAAGGGCTTTATGTAAATGACTAATTTTTTTAACATAGTCTTCCTTGGGGGTGCTCCGCAGTCTAGGGGGCACATTTATAAGCAATACATCTACGTCTTTTAGAAATCCTTGAATATCCCCCTCGATTCCCGTCTCCGAAAGTTGAATTAAAAAGGGGGTTATCCCTATTTTTTTTAATTGCTTCAATTTCTCTTGGGTAGTGGTGGATCCAACTACTTGGTAGTGGGTATTGACCAATTCAGTGGCAAGGGGTAGTCCAAGCCATCCACATCCTAATATCCCTATAGTTTTATTCAAAGTGAATTTTTTTTGTGATTAGTATGGCATCGTTTAAGACAAAGGGCATCGGAATATGGTGGTCCGGTCTAGGGGGGACGCTAAAATTGGGATGCTCTAATAAATCATTGGATGCCTCATAGAAGGTAAGTTCTAATTCGCTGTCTTTTGGGAAGAACAATTTTAGGTTGGTAGGATCGTTATCGCTCACGT
Source organism: Arenibacter lacus (assembly GCF_008711145.1). NCBI lineage: Bacteria > Pseudomonadati > Bacteroidota > Flavobacteriia > Flavobacteriales > Flavobacteriaceae > Arenibacter > Arenibacter lacus. Next base: position 39,045 of record NZ_VVIN01000016.1, on the reverse strand, counting down.
AATGCGTAATCAATTTATTGCTCCTTCTATTTTCTAAAAAGAAATTGGATAAGGGAATACTATTGATCTCCGCTCTGGATAGGGCTATGTCATTGGTAAATACCTCCAGCCTATTTATTTGTCTTTTAGGCGTAAATGTAATCTCTATGCTTCTTTCGTTCCCAACAAGGGTATCCTTAAGAACCGTTATTTCCGGATGTGCTAAATTTTTCAATGGTGCTTTGCTTACAAAACGAAAGCCCGTTCCATATTTACTACTGAGGTTTTGGTGATCGGTTGAAGGAGGCACTTCCTTTTGTTCCCCAATATATTGTGAGGTCCAACCAGAAAGTACCCGGTCATAGGTTGCCCATTGTGCTGTTTGGCTGTCTGCATCCAACAGGTAGACAAGGCTGGTGGGTTTGGCCGTATCCTTACTAAAGTCAGAATTTAAATGGGCGGACACCATAAAACCTATAAATAGAATGAAGAAGAGGGAGGCCAATTGAAGTTTTGGTTTGGTATTCCCTAATAGAGGTAGCAGTAGAAAGAAGGTAAGGGTGGTGAGTACCGTTGAGGTAATTATCATTTTAAGTCCTAGCCCTACGGGAAACATTTTAATAAGGGGAGAGAATATCCAAAGGGCAGGTAAGGCCAAAAATACGAACCATAGGGGGTTGGGCGATTTCTCCCCTAATAGGATCCATAGCGAGGCTAATAGTGCCAATACTGGGATTAAAAAGAAACTTCCCCCTTTTAAGTAAATGGCCAGGAGTGCACAGATAAACAACCAAAGTAAGGCAGGGGCAATTAGGAGATTGGGGGTGCTGGCTTTCCCAAATCGATGGTAGCACCAAAAGCTTACTGCCATAGAAAGGAAAACGAAGGCAGCAATGTAGGTATATCCATTATAGGTGAACCCATGAAGCATATCCTGGTACTGAGGGTAAATTTTCAGGATTAAAGACCATCCAAAATATCCTATAAGACCGTTAATGAACAGGGATAAGAGCATAGGACCAAACCCCTTCCCAATTTCCTTTAGATTCAGGATTTTTTTTCGAAATCCGTGGGTAAGTAAAATCAAAAATAAAATAATGCCTCCCAAAAGCATGGGAAATATCCATTTAAAGGGGTAGGATACTAATTTAAAGAAGGGAATATTAAAATAGACTAGGTCTTTTTCACTTTTAAGTTGGGTAAGATCGGCATGGCTAAAATAGTTTAAGAGTGGCATTAAATAAGCCCCTTGATGTGCCAGCGTATTGGCATCCAACCTTTCATAAGTATCTTTGGCGGTATGATAATCGAAATGGTCATCGATAAAAGCAAAATTAAAACCATCTATATCCCCATCCTCCCTAAAGACCGTAAGGTCGGTATCATTGGGGAGCATTTTATAAATACTATATACCAGGGAATTGGCAACGGGGTAATGGGGGTTGGCAGCTATAAAGCCATCGATCAGGGAACTGTTGCCTTGGTTGGTTTCCAACAACATATAGGAGGGACCGCCACTGCCTCTCGACTCAAAATTCAGGGCCAATCGCACTTCCTTAGCCCAGGGGTGGTTATTAACAAACAAATCGGCCCCGTTTAGACCCAGTTCCTCCGCATCGGTAAATAGAATAATAATGTCATTCTTTGGGCGATTTTCACCTGATAAGTAGGCCCTTACTCCCTCCAAAAGGGTTGCTACCCCACTGGCAGCATCACTGGCACCTAAGGAGGAGTGCGGATTACTGTCATAATGCGATAGCAATAAGAGGGCATTTCCTGGATTGCTGCCTTCTATACGCGCCATAATATTAGTCACCTTGCTAAAGTTGGCCCAATCCCCTGCAGTATATCCCGTTTGTAGTATGGGGTCTAGCCCAAGTTGCTCTAGTTGGGAAATAAGGTATTCCCTAACTGCGGAATGAGCGGGGAAGCCAACGGCATGCGGTTCCTGAGACATGTTCTTTACATGCATAAATGCCCTATCCGTGGAAAATTGGGTTTTGTCCAAATCAATATCTGGTTTATAGGTGGGCATGGAAGACCAAAAACTAATGTAAATGGCCAATAGAATAAGTAGAAGGGGGATAACGGTTGGAAATCTTTTCATCATGGGTTTGGAAAAACTTAAAATTAAGAAATTCTTTTCGCATTAAATAAGTGTGCTGTTTGTATAAGGGTGTATATTGGGTAATCCTCAGTAAAATATTGATTTTATTGATGTAAGCGTGGTGAATCTTCCTGTTTGTTGTGTATTTGTCGTTAAAAAGCTATATTTAATGTCAACCTAAAACTTTGTATTATGGCTATAAAGAACTTTCAAGGGGTCCGGAGACCTGTAAAACAGGCATTTGAGGCTCCTATTTTGGTAGCGGATTATATGTCTAAAAAATTGGTGACTTTTTCACCAGATCAATCCATCTTAGAGGTCATGGAGGATTTTGCCAAACACCATATTTCTGGGGGACCTGTAATTGATAAGGACGGCTGCTTGGTGGGTATTATTTCTGAGGCCGATTGTATGAAGGAAATCTCGGAAAGCCGTTATTTTAATCAACCGATTATGGATAAAAGGGTAGAGCGATTTATGAGCAAGAACGTGGAGACTATTGCCCATGACACCACCATTTTTGACGCTGCCGGAATTTTTGTGGCACACAATAGAAGGAGGTTGCCGGTAATGGAAAACAATAGGCTAGTGGGGCAGATAAGTAGAAAAGATATAGTGATCGCTGCTTTGAGGCTAAGCGGGCAAAATTGGAAATATTAGAACGTGCAGTTTTTGTTTACGGGGAAATTGGAGTTGGTAAACGGTTCCTATTGTTGCTACTTCCAAGATGCTAGAGGGGAGTGTTATTCGCGTTTTACAATCATATAATAATCATTGTCCAAAGGCAGGTAGCCCAAGTCGTATACAAAATAGTACGTAGTTCCTTTTTTGGTGGTGTACAGGTTGGTTAGGTATTCAAAATCGAACCCCTTATCCATTAGGCGGGTTTTTGTAGTCTTGGTTTTTCCGTCTTTAAGGGGAAAACTGTCCAATATCCTATAGTTCTTACGCAAGCGGTTATTAATATTACGCACCAAATTTTTACTGTCCTTGTTTAGTTTGTTGTTGTAGGAATTCCTGCAGTAGTCCGAACAGTACTTTTTATCGATGCGTCCTACTATTTTCTCCCCGCATTCCAGACATTTTTTTTCCATTTGCCACTATTTAAAAGTTAGGAGGGTTGGTTTTGGTTGTTTTTTGTGGTTGAATTTCCAAATCGCTATCCCAATATAGTGAAAATGCAGCATAGAGGGTTGGTACTCCCAAATGAAGGGTGTTTGCCTAGCTAATATCCAAATCGTATTTAGTTAAGAGACCCAATGCACCTTCTCTTGAAAACTTAGCCTTTTTTAGTTTGTTGTTTTCTGGGTCGATGTTAATATGGATAGTAGAACGGAAATCGGTTTTTAATAAGACCGAATTCATAAAAATAGCCTTCTGAAGGTCGCACTTATCAAATTGTGCATTGGAGAGATCGGCATTTGTAAAATCGGCCTGATGCAGCATACAATCTCTAAATATAGTTTGCTTGATGCTTAAGCCGTAAAAGGAGGACAGGTTAAGGTTGCAGCCCACAAATTGAAACGAGAGTAAAAATGGGTTACAGGCGTCAAAGTTGACTCCTAGCATTTTACAATGTTCAAATTCGGTTTCCTTTAAAGTGGTGTTTTTAAGGTCTACATTACTGAGGTCGCAGGCTATAAAGGTGCTTTCCATAAAGGAAATATTGGCAAGGCTGGCCTTGGAAAAGGTACAAGAATCAAACACACAGTGCTCGTACTCGCCTTTCGGTAGTTTGTTTATGGTGAAATCTACATTTTTGAAGGTTTGGTCTACTATAAAGGGATTGTTCATTACAGATAAGCTTAATTTAATGTTGTAGCGTGTGTTGCCTTTTAAGGTAGTGGGGGTTGTTAGGAATGTTATGCCTTGCCTTTCTTACAAAGTTATGGCATTCGTACGAGTTTTCTGTTTTACCATTTCCGTATAACCTATTTAAAATAAAAAAAGTTGGCCGCCCCGGTAAGGGGACCAACTTTTTTAGGGTTTTAATTATTAGAAAATCCTTTTCCTTACGGAACCTCTTGGGGTTGTACATCTTCTAGGGTGCTAATATCTATTTTGGGCTTTGGGAGGTTCATGGCTTTGATGGCTGCCTTGCATTCGTCTACCATTTCTTGGGTCATCTTATAGCTATAGTTTCCATAGTCATTATAATCAAACTCGCCCACATGGAAGAAACCGTATTTGTCAAAAAATTCGGTCAGGTCTATTCTACTCACTTCCGAGGCTGTTTTAACAAAGTTGAGCTGGTATTTAGCGGGATTGTTACCACGGTCTCCCCAACCACCAGAATGCCGAGGATTGCTGCTTTTTTGTCTACTTTCCTCACCTTGTTGGCGGAATGCTTCAAAAAGGTCTGGATAAAAATCGGGATTTTCCCCAATGCCCGAGAAGTACAATTGTAGTTGCCAAAAGGGAACTACTCGGTTAAACACATCCCCATCCTGGAGGTAACTTATTTTACCGTCAATAATGCTTTCCCTTGCCTTTGAATAATTGTTTTGAGCAGAAATCCTACTTTTATTCCCAAAGGAGGTAGTGACATAGAGAGAGAATACGTTGTTACTCACTTCCCCAAGTCCGCCCCAATTAAAATGCGGACGTACTTGGTGTACGTGACCTACTTCATGACTAAAGCCCCAGCAGGGATCACCTTTAATTACACTACTCGGATCTACCACCATGGACATGGCGTTTCCAGGATCTGTCCCCATATAGGCCACGCCGTCCTTATCCCTAAACATATAGTAATTATAGTTTACACGTGCTAGAATTCTATTTTTGGGAACCTTATTGTATTTAATCAGCCCCAAGAGTCGGTGTTGTCTATACACCAGGGTGTCGTAATTATTGATTAACTCCAAGCCCCTGTTGTAAGCATACTTTTTAATAGCTTCTGCAGGGTAGGCAATTTGGATGTGCTTTCCCCGTGCATCCACAATAGGGTAAATGGCATTATCTACCAGGGAATTCCAATCAGTATCCGTATCAGTGGCGCTATCAAAATAACCGTTCACCGCAGCAGCTGGGAAGTGTACTTGGATGGTAGGCTCTTTTTCGGGTTGTTCAGAAAAATAATCGATATAGGCCAATCCATCAAAGTCGGCAATAGTAATTAGGTTAACACCATTTTGTAATTTAAATTTTTTCTTTTGGATTCCCCATCCTGCGGGATCCTTGGTGGGGTCTATACCTTCTGGGGCTCTGCGGTTCCAGTTTACAACTACTACACTAACCTCGGTGTTGTTTTCAATGCCGTCTGCCAGCACAAGGTGTTCCCCAATAGGTAGATAGATGCCCGTTATATTTTCATACTTGCTGTAGCCATCCCCAATCATTAGTTGCTGACCTAAGACTTTAGGGGAGAGATATGCTTTATACTGGGCCATTCTAAAATTAGAATCGTAGGAATTGGCATTTAGGGCAGTAGCCACTTCCCGTAACTGCTTGTTCTTTATGTTGGCTATATCCTTTTTCTTCACCTTTTTCCTGAGGGATAGGGCCATGGGCGTTTCAAATACCGAGAGGTCCTGGTAGATGGAGGCTATTTCTGTAGCAGATTGACTATAGCCTGCAATAAAAATGGAACAAAAGAGAAGGGAAATGAAATGTTTTTTCATGCGTATTTATTTTGAATTTAAAGGTTTGGAGTTCCGTTTTTTTATGAATTAATAAACAAAGCAATGTAATGAGTAAGTGATGCCAATGGTATGCTGACACTGAACCTGCTTCTTTTATCTATAATTCTATTTTTAATTGATGCAACTGATGTTGACATTCTTTTATTAGTCGTTCCACTGGTATTTTAAGTTGGTTGATGAAAATTCAACAAGGGGCAAGATACTAATTATTAAAGATATAATTAGCCCCCAAGGAGCTTGTAATTAGGGGATACATATAGTTTGATGGATTATATAAACAAGGAGTGAGTGTGGAGAAGAGACAGAGGAAATCTCCTCTAGACGCTAGGCTGATTTAGGATTTTATAGATACGTGTAAACGACTACAAATGTTTACAAGCGAAATTAAGTAGTTATCAACCGACTAGCCCTTGCTTCTGGGATTAGGTTTGTGGTATCAAAAAATCTTAACTGTTTAACATTAAATCTTTTTATTATGAACGCACTTAGAAACAAAGTACAGTTGATTGGAAACTTGGGGAACGACCCAGAGATTATTAATTTGGATGGAGGTGGCAAACTGGCCAAGTTCTCCATCGCCACTAATGAGATTTATAAGAATTCCAAAGGGGAGAAGGTAACCGATACCCAGTGGCATAATGTGGTGGCCTGGGGTAAAACCGCAGAGATTGTGGAAAGTTATTTAAACAAAGGCAAGGAAGTGGCCATAGAGGGAAAGCTTACCACAAAAAGCTATGAAACCAAAGAGGGAGAGAAGCGTTATGTTACGGAAATACGATGTAACGAGCTTCTGATGTTGGGGAAATAAGGTAGGCTTATTTATAAGATAAAGACCTGTTGTTTGTAGCAACAGGTCTTTATGTATTACGTAAGTTATCTTGTTAGTAATGAACGAGGTATAAAACCACAGCTATATGGTAGCGTAGCGGTTACACTTAGAACCCTCTTCAAGGGAGCGAAAATGTCATCGGAAAAAGGGAGAATGGTTCGGTGAAGTAACCACGATAAAATCTGACAGTTAAGAATTATATTTAAAGAGTGAAAACAACAAATATTAATCCTTAAAACTGTCAGACGAAATCGTAGCTATTACAGTTCAGGTGTTTACGCCACCTTTTTATCCATCAAATCAAAACATGGGCAGCGTTTGCATCGTTTGGATTCGGATTTTAGATACTTTTCACAGCATTTAGTCTTGCAACCAGGAGGAGCTAATGCTTTAAGGAGTTTTTTCTGCTCCTTTTTAGCCGCTTTTTTCAGCTTCTTATGCTTCTTCTTGTCGTCTTTTTTTTTGTCTTCTTTTTTCTTTTTACCCACAGTAGTTCTGTATTACCATGGCAAAAGTATTTATTTTAAATGAATCTAAATAAGATAAAATGTTAAAGTTGATACCTATGATGGATAGCAAACTGCAGGGGCCAATTGTCTGACATTCAGTTTAAAGAAGAGGTGTTTGCAAGGTATTGATCTTGCGGTGGCTTGGCCTCCCAACTCCTTATTATGATAGTGAAATATGGGGATATCTACTTTTTGTGCAAGGCCAATTGGATGCGTTTTCTAGGGATATCTACCTCCAGTACCTTCACTATTATTTGTTGGTGCAGGCTTACATGTTCGTTAACATCCTTTACAAAACTGTCCGAAAGATTAGAGATATGGATTAATCCGCTCTCTTTAATTCCAATATCTACAAAGCAACCAAAGTTGGTGATATTGTTTACAATTCCGGGGAGTAGTTGCCCCTCTCTAAGATCGGAGATGCTCCGTATGTTTTGGTCAAAGGTGAAAACCTTTGCTTTTTCACGAACGTCTAGGCCAGGCTTCTCCAATTCCTTAATAATATCTTCCAAGGTGGGTAAGCCTACTGTATCCGTACAGTATTTTTGTAGATCAATTTTTTTAATGACTTCTTTATTGCCAATAATATCTGTAAGGGCAATATTTTGGTCTTTCACCATTTGCTTCACTATGGAATAGCTCTCTGGGTGTACTGCAGAATCGTCCAAGGGGTTTTTTGCTTTTTTAATCCGTAAAAAAGCAGCTCCTTGTTCAAAGGCTTTTGGTCCTAATCGGGGTACTTTTTTTATCTCAGACCTACTTGTGAACGGGCCATTTTCATTGCGATACGCCACAATGTTTTCTGCTAGCTTTGGTCCTATACCGGATACATAGCTCAGTAGGGGAACACTGGCGGTGTTTATATTAACCCCAACGGTATTCACACAGCTTTCTACTACCATGTCCAAGGAGTCTTTTAATAGGGTTTGGTCCACGTCGTGTTGGTATTGGCCAACGCCAATAGACTTTGGATCTATTTTTACTAATTCTGCTAAGGGATCACCTAGGCGGCGGCCAATAGATACCGCCCCACGTACGGTAACATCATAATTAGGGAATTCGTCCCTAGCAATTTTTGAGGCAGAATAAATGGAGGCACCCGCTTCGCTAACCACAAATACTTCTATGTTGTTTTTAAACTGAATTCGTTTTATTAGTTGCTCTGTTTCCCTAGAGGCGGTTCCATTGCCAATGGCAATGGCTTCTATTTTGTAGGCATCTGCCAAGGAGCTTATTTTTTTTATGGCACCAATGCTGTCATTTTTTGGAGCATGGGGATAAATGGTTTCGTTGTGTTCCAATTCTCCTTGGGCACTAAGGCACACCACCTTACAGCCAGTTCTAAATCCTGGGTCTATGGCCAATATCCTTTTTTCACCCAAAGGGGATCCAAGCAGTAGTTGCCTTAAGTTTTTGGAAAACACCAGGATAGCAGCTTCATCGGCTTTGGTTTTGGCAACTTTAAGGGTTTCTTTGGAAAGGGAGGGGTATAATAATCGCTTGTACGAATCTTCTATAGCTAATTGAAGTTGTGGGGTGCAAGCGTTATTAGAGCGTATAATTCTGTTGGCTATGTTAGAGATGGCCCTATCGTGGTCTATGTCTATTTTTACGCGTATAATACCTTCATTCTCTGCGCGCAGTATGGCCAAAAGTCGGTGAGACGGACATCGGTTTAATGATTCGCTCCAATCAAAATAATCCCTGTATTTCTGTGCTTTTTCGTCTTCTTTCTTGGTGGATATTACCTTCGTGGTAAGTTGTGCATGCCGTTCCAATTGGTTCCTAAGCAAATTTCTAATATCGGTACGTTCGTTAATCCATTCAGCAATGATATGGCGCGCCCCTTCCAGCGCCTCGTCTTCCGAGGGAACGGTATCGCTGAGGTATTTGGAGGCCTCATACTCCAATTCATCGGACCGCTGTGCCATCATGATTTTTGCCAAAGGCTCCAATCCATTTTTTATGGCTGTCTCCGCCTTGGTCTTCCGCTTTTTCTTAAAGGGGAGGTAGAGGTCTTCTAGGGTAACTAGGTCTTCTGCTTTTTTAATGTTTTGTTCCAAATCCTTGGAAAGGGAACCTTGCTCCTCAATAGATTTTAGAATGGCCGCCTTTCTTTTATCCAAGGCTTCAAACTGCGCTTTGTATTGTACGATCTCACCTACCTGTACTTCGTCCAAATTCCCTGTTCTTTCCTTACGGTACCGGGAAATAAAGGGGACGGTACAGTCCTCATTCAATAAGTCAACCGTGTTTTCCACGCTTTTAATGGGTAATTGAGTGTGTTTGGTAATATAGGAGATCAAATTCATGAGGTATGGTAATTTTTAGGGGTACGGTGGGAACACCGTTCAGGGTTGTCTAATTAGGAATTATATGTTGAAAGACGATTTCGAATTTAAGTTGTCCAACGTTTCCCGGATCGAGCGCAGTCGAGGTTTTTCAGGTCTCGCTTCCACTTAACCGGACAGTGTTCACATTTGTGTGCTTATTGGGTCTCGACTGTGCATCATCGGACTGCTTGCATTTGTTGTTCTTCCGATGTCGACTACGCATAATCAGGTATTATTTACCACTGGTTTTTATTAGATCTCAACTGCGCATTGCCAAAAGCATGCAATGCCATAGCTGAGATGCTCTTCCTTTTATCGGCAACTTAATTAATGGTCTCCCCGTTAGCTACATCGTCTTCATCGGGATTCACAAATACCAATTTTCCGTCTTTGTTTTCGGTCATGAGGATCATTCCCTCGCTTTCTACTCCTCGTAGGGCCCTAGGGGCTAAGTTGACCAAAACGGTTACTTTTTTTCCCACGATTTCTTCGGCTTTAAAACTCTCTGCTATACCAGAAACAATGGTTCTGACGTCTAGTCCGGTATCTACCTTTAAGACCAAAAGCTTCTTGGCTTTTGGCATTTTGGCAGCTTCTATAATGGTGCCCACCCTCATATCCAGTTTGGAAAAATCGTCAAAGGTGATGGTGTCTTTTTGTGGGCTTACATCCTTGTTCATTTGTTCGTTTGCTTTCTTGGTGGCTTCCAATTTGTTTAATTGTGCCTCTATGGTCTTGTCCTCAATTTTACTGAATAAAAGTTCAGCCTTATTTATTTGGTGTCCGGAGGGTAATAGGACATCGCGCTGGCCAACGGCCTCCCATTTTAATGCCGATTCTAGCTTTTCTGTTGCCAACATAGTGTTCAGTTTCTGCGCTGTAAAAGGTAAAAATGGTTCGCTTAAAACGGCTAGTGCAGAAGAAATTTGAAGGGCTACGAACATAATGGTCTTTACGCGCTCCTCATCTTGTTTAATTACTTTCCAAGGCTCTTCATCGGCCAAGTATTTGTTGCCTAAACGTGCCAAGTTCATCACCTCCTGGCCTGCCTCTCGGAAGCGATACCTTTCTATAGAGCTGGCAATTATTTCTGGGAATTTCTTTACTTCTTCCAAGGTTTGTTTATCCACTTCGCTAAATTCGCCAGGACTGGGAACCAACCCATTGTAATACTTGTTGGTAAGTACTACCACACGATTGATGAAATTTCCATAAATGGCAACCAGTTCATTATTGTTCCTTGCCTGGAAATCTTTCCAGGTAAAATCGTTGTCCTTGGTTTCCGGGGCATTGGCCGTTAAGCTGTAACGAAGCACGTCTTGCATATCCGGGAAATCTTCCAAGTACTCATGCAACCATACGGCCCAATTCTTGGAAGTGGACAATTTATTGCCTTCCAGGTTTAAGAATTCATTGGCGGGAACATTTTCTGGTAGTATAAAATCGCCATGCGCTTTTAACATACACGGAAAAATAATACAGTGAAAAACTATATTGTCTTTCCCTATAAAATGAACCATTTTGGTATCCTTATCCTTCCAATAGGGCTCCCAGTCTTTCCCTTCTCGTTGGGCCCATTCTTTGGTAGAGGAAATATATCCGATGGGTGCATCAAACCAAACGTACAGCACCTTTCCTTCGCCGCCAGGAACCGGAACTGGAATTCCCCAGTCCAAATCCCTTGTTACGGCCCTAGGCTTTAGTCCCTCATCTATCCAAGACTTGCACTGGCCATAGACATTCGGTTTCCAATCGCTCTTGTGATCCTTGAGAATCCATTCCCTTAAAAATGCTTCATGCTTATCTAAGGGTAAAAACCAGTGTTTGGTCTTTTTTAAGGTAGGAACGGCGCCAGAGAGGGTCGATTTTGGGTTTATGAGATCGGTGGCGTTTAAAGAAGTTCCACAGTTTTCACACTGATCTCCATAGGCTTCTTCATGACCACATTTTGGGCAGGTCCCGGTAACAAAACGGTCTGCTAAAAACTGTTGTGCCTCTTCATCGTATAATTGGTCGGTAGACTCCTCTATAAAATCGCCTTTTTCGTATAGCTTAGTGAAGAAGTCGGAGGCTGTTTCATGGTGAATGTTTGCCGAGGTTCGGGAGTAGTTGTCAAACGTAATTCCAAAATCGGCAAAGGATTGTTTAATAATACCGTGGTATTTATCGATGATATTTTGTGGCGATACTCCTTCTTTTTTTGCCTTCATGGATATAGCCACCCCATGCTCATCACTGCCACATACAAATGCCACATCGTTTCCGGTGGATCTTAGGTATCTGGTGTAAATATCGGCAGGTACATACACCCCGGCTAAATGTCCAATATGAATGGGGCCGTTGGTGTAGGGTAGTGCGGCGGTAATAGTATATCTTGCAGGCTTATGTTGGTTTTGTGACATCACTGTATAATTAGGCTGCAAAAATAAAGATTTTTGCTTGGAGGTGGGGCATTCTACCAAAAAATAAGCCTAGGAGGTGCAAATGGGATTGGGCTTCCCATTAAAGGTTTCTTTTGCCGCTTATGCTACCATGATGGACTTACTAAGTTTTTGGTCTTGTACCTGAATCTGGTAGATGTATTTCCCGGAACCAATGTGCATGGGGAGTTGCTCTCTAATATTAATTTCGGTGACACCTTGCGGCATCATCCCATTATAGACTATTCCCAGGTGTTGCCCCATAATGTTGAATAATCGGATATCCACTTCTGCGCTAAAGGGCATTTCCACATGGAGGTGTGGGGTTTGGTCCGTGGGGTAAAAGGGTTTGTGTATTATACTGTTTGCCAATTCCACATCGGGTACGGTACCGTCTGGATCTGGTGTTGGCGGGGGATTGGGTTGCCCATTGTCCACGGTAATATCCGGGAATTCCGTGCCACTGCAATTAAAGCCTAAATTTACGGGAGCGTAGGGATGGTTTAATAGGTGTTGTTCTACAAGGGGGATGGGGACGCAAAGCCACTCTGCCATAACCGTAGCATAGAGATCCCTAAAATCCATGGTGAACTCCAAATTTCCCCGTCCGTCTGGGTCATCCAAGGCAGGATGATCGCCCACAAAAGCACTGCCATTTAACCCAGATCCGAAGAAAAGGGTGGGGGCTGCCTTCCCGTGGTCGGTGCCATTGGAACCGTTCTCATAAATACGCCTTCCAAATTCTGAAAAGGTCATTCCCAATACCTGTTTTTCCTGTTGGGAATATGCCAGGTCTTGATAGAAATTATTGACGGCTATAGATAGGTTAGACATCAGTTGTTCGTGCACTAGAGGCTGATTCCCATGGGTGTCAAATCCGCCCATGCTTACCATATATACCTTGGTGCCCAAATTTCCTTTTATGAGTCGCGCCAAGAGCGCCAATTGTCTTGCAAATCCGTTTTTTTGATAGGTTACCTCATTTTTACCACGGGCATACGCTTCATGGATTTTTCCCGAATACTCATAGGTGGTATTGGCAGTACCTCTTAAAAACTTTAATTGGTCCCCGTACATACAGGGGTCAAATAGGCTTTCGTCTAAACTGTATTGCGAACCAGTGGCGGCAATTTGTTCTAACTGATCTACGTTGGAGGTAACAAAGGCATAGTTGGTCTCTTCCCCTTGGAAGACTAGATTACCATAGTTACCTATTTGAATGGCCGCTGGAGCATCTGGAGGGTTTACCAAATAATCTGGATAGCGATTCTCAAAATGTCTTCCCATCCAGCCAGTATTCAGTCTATTAAAGCCGGTGGAGGTTAGATCGCAATTGGCAAATATATCCGAACCCGTAAAATGAGATAGATTTTGATTTTGGTAGCCTACCCCATGTACTGCCTTAAACTGGCCTTCACCCCACATGGATTCTAAGGATTTCATATACGTTGGGACTCCAAATTCATCTGTTAACCGTACTATCTTACTCTCTGGGATGTAAATATTGGGCCGTGCATTAGCATAAATATCGTATTGGGAAATGGGAATAATGGTATTAAGGCCATCATTGCCCCCTGCGAGTCGGATTAGCAATAGGATATTGTCTGTTTCCGCTGCAGCAATGGCTGCGGTTAGCGGGGATAGGGCCGAGGCAGTGAGTAAATTACTTCCCAGCATTAGGGTGCCAGACCCGGCAATACCCAATGTCTGTAGGAAAGAGCGTCTGCTCCAGTATTCGTGCTCTAGATCGTGACTGTCTTCCTGGGCGCCATTTTTGTGGTGATGGGTGGGCGTGTTGCTCATAATGCCTAGATTATTTTAGTTGAAATTCGGGTTGTCTTACCAAGTGTAATAGCAGAAAATATACCTGCGAGGGCACTTCAGGACTTACGCTCAATATCCAATAGCCATTCCCTCCTTCAATAAAATCCGCCCCATAGTAATTATCTGGGACCTCCTCAATCATAAATACATCCATAGCATTGTTGAAATCTTGCTCTGTAAGTAGTCCTTTGGGTAGTATTTTATTCACAATTGCCTCTACTACAATTCTTGGGTTACTGGTGTTTCGGTTATTCTCCCCAACTGCGGCCATTGCAAAATCCCTAAACTCTTCCTGTTGGGCACCATAAAATTTTTGTAGTACCATCTCACTGGTCAGCCACCTGCCAATCATAAAATTGGTGTTGATCCACGTTCGGTTGCGTTGCCAGCCATTTACATCGTAGGGGTTAAAGACCTCCTGACCCAGTAACCTACATGCTTCTTCAACGGTGCTTAGCATGGAATCGTCATAGGAAAAACTGGTTTCGTTCATCAAATTAAGGAACATATCGAATGGACTCTTTATGATCACTCCTAGGGCGTTTTCATCGAAGAAATGCTGACTTTTAAAAAGTTGACTTACTACTGGAGCCAATTCAAAATTATTGGTAATGAAGGTGGCAGAGAGTCCATTTATAATGGATTGTGCATTGGTAGCCTCATCGGTAACATCTGGATGAATAAAAAACTCGTATAGCTTCTTGCATATAAAATAGCCTATTTCATTGGCTCTTTCCTCAAAAAGGATATCCAGCACATCGTCATAGCCCCAATTACCCGTTCTACCGAAAATAGTTTTCTGATCGTTATTAAATTTGGAGGCATCAAAAGTAACCTTGGTACAGCCAATTTCTCCGCGATTCACATAGCCAGTTAGGGCTTTGGCGGTTTCTATAATGTCTTCTTCAGTATAGCCGTTTCCTTCGCCCATCGTAAATAATTCGAACAATTCTCGGGCATAATTCTCGTTGGGATTGTTCCCGTTACTATAGGCTCCATCCAAGTAATAGAGCATGGCACTGCTAAGTCCAATTTCGTGTACCATGGTCTTAAAGTTTCCTAAGGCATTTCGCTGTAGGCAATCTATATATTCATATAAAAATTGGTTACACCTGTAGACCTCCAATTGCGTTACCAAATGATTACTCCAGAAAAAACTGAGTCGGTCCCTAAGATTGTTATTTAAAAGCGCATCGGTATAAGCAATGCGCCACGTTGCTTCTTGGGTCCTTTTAATTTCATTGCTCTCATCCCTGTCTGCGGGATAATTACTGTTGTTCCAATTGGCCCAAGGCGGAGCGGGCAAAGGGGGCATGTTTTGGGCTTCGGCAATTAAATTGTTCACCAAGGTATTTGCAGTTTGCCCCGTAGCCTGATCTATGGTCTGGACTGAAGCGCTAAATCCCAAGCGCCTATATAAATGGGCAACCCTGGAAGAATCCAAGGGAGGGGTGTAGGGCGTTAGGGGAGAGGTGTTGCAGTTTATAAAATAATCCATGGGTAGTACTGCATTTTACGGGTTGTTGATAGGGGTTATTGGGATAACGTTTTATTTTCCAGCAAAGTATGTGCTTCCTAGTAAACTCGTTATAACACCAATTGTAATACGTGCTAACGGTAGCTTTGGATCTTTGCAAGCCGTGTTTTCTACAAGATTCCCTTTATTTTTATAGTATCTTTAGTGTTATATGGCAAAGCACAACGAATTTGGGGCGAAAGGAGAGAAATTGGCGGAGGCGTACCTTTTAAAGAAAGGATACCGAATTGTCCATAAAAACTATCGGTATCAAAAAGCCGAAATTGATATTATTGCCCGGAAGGGCGATTTGTTGGTTGTGGTAGAAGTGAAGTCGAGAAGTTCCGAATATTGGCAGGATATTGCAGCTACTATAACCGATAAGAAAATCAAGTTATTGGTGAAGGCGGCAAATCATTATGTAGTTAGTAAAGATTTGGATGTGGAGGTAAGATTTGATATTGTGACAGTGCTTAAGGAAGGCCCTAATTTTAAGGTAGATCACTGGGAAAATGCCTTTTATCATTTCTAAACATTTGTTTTATTTGTAACAATTTGTTAATTTTACAGAAATTTTGATAAAATGAGAACTATTTCAGCGGTTGTAGAGGATTATATTAAGAAAAAACCATTCCTGCAAAGTGCGTTGGCTCAGGGAATTATAAATCTCACCTCCTTGTCTAGGATTGTAAAGCCCGAGATAGAGATGGAATTGGGAAAGGATATTAGAAACGGAGCTATCGTAATGGCTTTAAAACGACTTTCCGATGATCTTGAATTTCGTGCGACTCATAAAATTATTAAAGTTCTAAAAAATATTGGGGAGATAACCGTTCGCTCCTCCTTAACGGATTTTACATTTTTAATTTCCGATAGCATTTTAGAAAACCAAACTGCTTTATTGAAAGAGATCAACAAGAACAAGGACGTTTTCTATACTTCTTCTAGGGGGGTAAACGAAATGAACATTGTGGTGAGCAATAGTTTGGATGCTGCTGTAGAGGAATTGTTTAAGCAGGAAAAATGCACCCAAAAGGCCGAACACCTTTCCTCCATTACGGTAAAGCTGCCCTCAGAGAATGTTTCCGTACCCGGTATTTATTATTTCATTTTTCAGCGCTTGGCTTGGGAGGGGATTGTGTTGTACGAAGTGATCTCTACCACCAATGAGTTTACTATTATCGTAAATGATGAGCAGGTAGATGTAGCCTTTAGAACCATTAAGGATTTAAAGACCTTGTAAGGTGTTGATGTAGCATTGAGCTAATGTACCAATTAGATAATGTAGCAATGAGCTAATGTATCAATGTACCAATTAGATAATGTAGCAATGAGCTAATGTACCAATTAAATAATGTAGCAATTGGTTAATGTAGCAATGTAGCAATGTGCCAATTAAATAATGTAGCAATTGGTTAATGTAGCAATGTAGCAATGTGCCAATGAAATAATGCAATCCTGTAACAATGCATTCATTTGGCGCTGTGTTACTATATAGGTGGGGTAATTCTATCTACTACAGCCTTAAAAACTATGCGTAGAGGCTTGGTTTACCGAGCTTTTATAATAATCCAACCTCTATTTATGGCAGTAAATCCCTAGGTACTATCCGCAGAGTAGGGGTTCTTGATTGCACTAAATTAGTACTGTTCTTTTAAAAATTGAACCACCTCTTCATAATTTCCTGGCTTGGCAAGAATCCGTTTTTCCGCATCCAAAATTAAGTAGGTAGGGGTTTGATAAATATCGTAGGTTTTTACGTAGGGACTTTCCCATTTTCCCAGAGAGATCCCGTGAATGAAGTCGGGTAATCTAGAAGCTTCCATTTTCCAATTTTCCGGATCATTTTCCAGTCCTATAGCTAGTACTTTGGCGGAGGAAAAAGCTTTCATTTCTTGCTGTAATTTTGGGAGCTGGGTGGTGCAATGGGAGCATTCACTGCTCCAAAATACCAAAACGTAGTATTCGTTCCCAGACAATTCGCTCAGCTTATAGGATGTTCCTTCCCCATTCCATGCTACTTCCGGGGCAACAGCACCTATCTGCAATCGGTTGTGGGTGGCTATTTTCTGGATAAGGCCTGTGTTGTTGGTCGCTTTCGCCAATGGCTGTAAATACGCACTGTAGATATACTGGGCAGTGGGGTTCAGCTGGTTTTTTACCGCTATATCCCACAGTTTATCCATTATTTGAGTCGCAAATTCGGGATCTACCGTATCCAACATGGCAGCAACACGATCTATATTTTGCTGTAATTCCAATGCTACCTTATCCATAGACAGGGATTGGGTGGAGAACGTGTTAAACACATAGTTTGTAACCTTATTTACAAGAAAACTAGATCCTTGGAGTACCGGGTCTTTAAAATCTATGGCGTCAAAATAATGTTTCTTTTTATGGATAAGATATTTTTCTCTGTGCTGGTACTCCTTAGGGATATAAGGCTGGTTGGCTTTCACAAACCGTTCTGTCATAAGTCCTTTAGCCTGTTGTTCATACGATAGCTGAATACCTCTAAGTTGCTTAAAATGTTCCTCAATCATATCTTGATTGGGACGGTTGCTGGCATATAGTTGGTCTATTAGATACTCCAATTCATTTACCTGATTAAAGTAATTATAGTAGATAATGTTTTCTTGGGAGGCCTGGAATTCCAAGCCTGTTTCCAGATCAAAGGAAAGTACAATATCTTCCTTGCCGTTGTAGATTAGATCGAAGTAAAATTGGTCCTGAGGAATGGCGTAAACAATGCGATACATTCCTGTGGGGGAGTTTTCAGGGATTTCCAATTTAAATGCGCCATTTGTAATAGCGGCATCCGCAATATAAGATTGATCGGTTGCATTTATTTTATAGGCAATTAACCATTTTAGGTCTTCTGCCGGCGCCATATTCCCCGAAATACTATGTTGGGCCTGGAGGTTGAAGGCCAAGATGATTCCCAAAAATAGCAAGGTGTTCTTTATTGTCATAATGGAGTAGGTGTTAGGTAGATTCCACTTTAGAAGTTAGTTGCGCAGGGGCAAGCTGCTGCATGGCTCTATAGGCCTTATCCAAGGATTTAATATCATTGAACACCAACAAAAGTCGCAGTCCTTTACGGGTTTCTTTTTCCTTAAGCTTGGCTAGTTTAGGATTGCTTTGGATAAATTGTAAAACCGTAGTGAACTGTTTGCTTTGATAGAATTTGGATTGCTGATCGGCAATGAAATACCCTATCATCTTCCCCTTTTTCATTACAATTTTCTCTAAGCCTATGCCATTGGCAATCCATTTAATGCGAACCGAGTTTAATAGGTCTACTGCTTGGGTGGGCAGTTCCCCAAAGCGATCTATAAGGTGCGATTCAAATTTCTGCAGGGCTTCTTCTTCCTTAATTTGGTTGAGTTCTGTATACAGATTAAGGCGTTCGGTTATATTATTGATGTAATCGTCTGGGAATAATAATTCTAGGTCTGTGTCTATTTGGGTGTCCTTTACAAAAACAGTGGGCTTTCCTTCCACTTCTTCGTAGAGTTTCTTAAATTCATTCTCCTTTAACTCATCAATGGCCTCAGACAATATTTTTTGGTAGGTATCAAACCCAATATCGTTGATAAACCCACTCTGTTCGCCTCCCAAAAGGTCACCGGCTCCCCTAATTTCTAAATCTTTCATGGCAATATTAAAGCCACTTCCCAGCTCTGTGAATTGCTCCAAGGCCTCAATTCGCTTTCGGGCATCGTTAGTCATAACCTCATAGGGTGGGGTAATAAAGTAACAGAAGGCTTTTTTATTGCTTCGGCCTACACGTCCCCGCATTTGGTGTAGGTCGCTCAGTCCAAAATTATTGGCATTGTTAATAAAGATGGTATTGGCATTGGTAACATCCAAACCGCTTTCTACGATGGTAGTGGATACCAGTACATCAAACTCCCCATTAATAAAGGCCAACATAAGGGCTTCTAGCTTTTTACCCTCCATTTGCCCATGACCAATTCCTATTTTGGCATCTGGAACCAAACGCTGAATCATTCCCGCTACTTCCTGGATGTTCTCTACCCTATTATGAATAAAATAAACCTGACCGCCACGTTGAATTTCATAGGAAATAGCATCCCTGATTAATTCTTCATTAAAACGGATAACCTCACTTTGTATCGGATACCTGTTTGGAGGGGCCGTATTAATTACAGAAAGGTCCCTTGCAGCCATAAGGCTAAATTGCAACGTCCTAGGAATGGGGGTTGCCGTTAAGGTAAGCACATCTACATCTTCCTTTATAGCTTTGAGCTTGTCTTTTACGGATACGCCAAATTTCTGTTCCTCATCTACGATCAGTAGCCCAAGGTCTTTAAACTTAACGTTTTTATTCACCAATTGGTGGGTGCCAATAATGATATCTACTTTTCCAGCTTCCAAATCCTCCAAGGTTTGTTTCCTTTCCTTGGCGCTCCTAAAGCGGTTGAGGTAGCTAATGGAAACGGGCATCTCTTTTAGGCGTTCCGAAAAGGTTCGGTGATGTTGAAATGCCAAAATAGTGGTGGGTACTAGTACGGCTACCTGCTTGCCGTTATCCACTGCTTTGAATGCGGCACGGATGGCCACCTCGGTCTTTCCAAAACCTACATCCCCACAAACAAGTCGGTCCATAGGCCGATCGCTTTCCATGTCTTTTTTAATGTCCTCGGTAGACTTGCTCTGGTCTGGGGTGTCCTCGTAGATAAAAGAAGCTTCCAATTCGTGTTGGAGGTAACTGTCCGGACCGTATTGAAATCCTTTTTTAGCGCGACGTTTTGCATAAAGTTGGATAAGGTCAAAAGCAATCTTCTTTACGCGCGATTTAGCCTTGTCCTTAACTTTTTTCCATGCCCCGGACCCTAGCTTGTATATTTTTGGGGGTGAGCCGTCCTTGCCGTTAAATTTGGAGATTTTGTGTAAGGAGTGAATACTCACATATAGGATATCGCGTTCCCCGTACATCAGTTTTATAGCCTCCTGCATCTTGCCTTCCACATCTATTTTTTGGAGTCCGCCAAATTTTCCGATACCGTGGTCTATATGGGTTACATAGTCCCCTACCTCCAATTTGTTCAGGTCTTTTAGGGTAATGGCCTGTTTCTTGGCGTAACCGTTTTTTAGGTGGAATTTATGGTAGCGCTCAAAAATCTGATGATCTGTATAACAGGCAATTTTTAAGTCCTTATCTACAAATCCTTGGTACAGCGGGGAGACAATTGTTTTGTAATGTACTTCCTTATCCACCTCGTCAAAAATGTCATGGAAACGTTGGGCCTGCTGCTCTGTGGCACAAAAGAGGTAATTTATATACCCATTTTTGTGGTTCTGGTTGAGGTTGTCTATTAAAAGATCAAACTTTTTATTGAAGGAAGGTTGGGGTTGGGTATTAAAAAGTATGGTTTCCCCCGTATTGGAATCCTTGTTTCCGTCTATTTCAAATACGCTAAAATCTTCCAATTGTTCCCTAATGGTATCAGCATTGGCAAATAGCTCTAAGGGCTCTGCCCGCCTAATTTCTTTGGATAATTTGGCGAAGGCCTCTTTGGCCTTTTCATAAAAATCGTCCAACCTGTGGTAAAGATGGTGGAGGTTTTTGCTGAAGATAAGGGTGTTGGGGGCAATGTACTTAAGAATGCTCTCCCTGCTTTCGTCCAAAAACTTATGCTCTACATTGGGGATAATAGTGATCTTCTTTACCTTTTGGTTAGAGAGCTGTGATTCTACATCAAAAGTTCGGATACTATCAACTTCGTCCCCAAAAAACTCGATACGGTAGGGTTCATCGTGGGAGAAGGAAAACACGTCCATAATTCCTCCTCTGAGTGAAAATTCACCTGGTTCGGTCACGAAATCCACCCGTTTAAATTGGTATTCGAACAACACCTCATTTAAAAAATCGAGCGAAAGGGTGTCCCCCAATTTAATTTTTAAGGTGTTTTTTTCCAGCTCCCTACGGGTGACTACTTTTTCGAATAGGGCATCGGGATAGGTAACGATAATAGCCGGTTTCTTTCTGGAGTTGATGCGGTTTAGAACCTCTGCCCGCAACAATACATTGGCGTTATCCGTTTCCTCTATTTGATAGGGCCTTCTATAGCTTCCCGGGTAGAAGAGGACATCCTTTTCCCCAATAAGTTGCTCCAAATCGTTTAAATAATAGGCGGCTTCCTCCTTATCGGATAGAACAAAGAGAAAGGGCGAAGATGCTTTTTGGAAAGCTTCTGCGACTACAAAGGACAGGGAAGAGCCCACCAAGCCCTTAATATTGGTCACGGAAGCGGGGTCCTTTGTCGTTTTATTTTGAGAATTGGCAATGGAATTCTGCAGTTTTCGCAGTTGCGGAGACTGTGCAAACAGTGGTGGCAGGATAGATTTTGTCAACCGTAAAATTTTTTACAAATATAACTCCAACAAGGGGTGAATCCCAAGTTAAGGGGAAAGTTTTTATCCAGGGCCTATGCAGGGTAAGGGGGTGTTCCTGAGTTACTTGGTAGGTGGAAAGGAGGTGGGGATGCAGCTCAAAAAAAAGTCCTGCCCGGATAATAATGTCCGAGCAGGAGCTTTTTGCAGCTGGTGGTATACCTCAGGCTCCCTCCTTAGGTGCAGTAGGGGAGCAAGATTAATTTCCCATTTAATTTACATGGAATTTAAAAAAATTGGTGATAGAACTATTCCCCTGTGAATCATGGGTCCTAATTTTCCAATAATAGGTGGTCCCAGAGGTAACTTCAATATTCTCCAACTTATTCTCTTGTACTGAAGTTTGAAAAGGTTCTGTGGTTTCTGTATCCCCAAAATATACGTCATAACCAACAATGTCCCCATCTACATCACTGCCACTCCAGCTTAGGCTAACCAAGTTATTGGTAGCCGTTATCCGTGCCTCATATGTTGGACTTATAAGTTGTGCAGGAAAGGGGGCATAGGAGCTAATGCCGTCCCCGGAGCTATAAAACTGCCATGTATCACTTTTTGCTATTTCCGAGGAGGAAATGGAAGTAGAGATTACCTCCCAAGCATAAGGTACTCCTCTTTCTACGGTAATGGCTTTCTCTGTGGTATCCATTGGAAATACAGCAGTAACCCCTGTGTTTAGGTTTTTTAGCTGTAAGGTATAGGTATCTGTGTTTTCGCTGGGATCCCACCTAAATACAATGCTACTGCTATTGTCATCTATGACGGTGCCTTCCGAACATTCAGAATTGTTTTCCGGAAAAACCAAACTTACGGCAGTGGGGACCATTGCATCTGCCTCCCCCTCTTCATTCCCCTTGGTGCAAGCCATAAGGCATATAGTTAAGGTAAGTGCGATTAATCTTTTCATAGTTTTATAATTTTTATATTCTTTTTATTGGTTTGTGTTTTAATTTCCATAGTGTAAAGACCTGTTTTTAGGTGATTTACATTGATGACCGCGATGCCGTTTTGGACGGGCGAGGTTTTTGTCATCAACAATACCCCGGTATTGGAATATAAATGTACGGTAACGCTCTTGGAGGTATCGTTATTACCCAATTGTATATGCATTCTATCCTTTACTGGATTTGGATAAACCACAATATCACTGGGAACAAAAATGGTCTGTTCAAAAACACCTTGACAATCTTTGTCCGTTGAGATTTTAATGGTATTTAACCCTTCTTGTAGCGATAATTCCATTTCTGGATTGCTGGTGTTGAATTTCATTCCGTTGACATCTATGGTGTACTCATTGGCATTGGACATTTTTAAAGAAAGGCTTTTGGCTGATCTGTTCACGGTAGATTGTACATTTAATGCCTCTGGAGTATTTATTCTAAGGTCGTAGCACTGAGTAAATCCAGGTATTTCCTCTACCGCGATGCAGACCTCATAGTTGCCAGAAGGCAATCCGATTATCTCCGTTTCATTGGTGAAGTGGTAGGCACCGTTGGTCTCAGCTCCCACAATGGTAGCCGTGTAGCTGTAGACCTGGTTGGCGGTAATTGCTATTTTTCCATTACTGCTGTTTCTACAACTTTCACTTGTGGTCTGGATTAAGAAATTGTCTTGAGGCAATAAGGTGGGGATGGGGCAACCGTCTGCATCTACCGTTTCGGACGGATCGGTTTCGGGACACTTGTCATGAACATCCAACACCCCATCATTATCGTCATCCTCATCACATACATCGGCAATTCCATCGCCATCAAAATCGCTTTGATACTCGTTTGTAGGATCGGGGCATGTATAGGAGTCGGTACCATCCGTCAATTCCTCCAGCGTAAATCTTTTGAATCTAATTTTGGAGTAGTTTTCCGTTTCGTACAATACCCCAATTTTTCCATCCGGTAGAATGGTTAAGCAAGAATAGGCCGAAGAGCCAGGCTGATACATTTTGGAATAAGCCCATGTTTTTCCTTCGTCATAGCTAATTCGTACAGCTCCGTCTACCCTAGAGGACCTATTGGCAGCATTACTGAACAATATTCTGTCTTTGTCGTATCCATCTATCGTTGAGGTGTATCTCAAAATATTCCCTTGGTTAATGGGATCTATTAAAGTAGCATCAAAGGTATAGGGAGTCCAAGTTTTTCCTAAATCCGAAGTATGGGTGATTAGTCTTGTTTGCGTTCCATAGTGGTTCCGTGCATTTACCATGATACTTCCGTCGTTTAGCTCAACCAAGGTGTTTTCGTCGAACTTGGAATAACTGTTGGTTTCACTTCTTTGCCAAGTTTCTCCATGGTCTTCGCTATAGATGATACCCCCATAAATAACACCGCTTCTCACCACCGCTATAGGTATTACTAGCGTGCCATTCCGTAATTGGATGCCATTCCCGCCAGAGGCCCAATAAGAATTGTCTCCAGGTTTATAGAGGGCTGCGGTTAGGTCTACAGGTTCGGACCAGCTGAGGCCGTCATCATCGCTATAAACGTACTGGGATCTTAAGGTGTCAGGACTATCAGGGTCTCCATTAGAACCAAAAATATTCTTTCTTTCCGAATAGGCATAAAAAATAAATATTCTTCCCGTAGTTCTATCAACAACGGTACAAGCATCACCCCCATGTTGGGTGTTGATAATAATATTGTCACTCCAAGTATCCCCGTTATCCGTACTTCTTCTAACATACAAATCGATGCGGCCGGGTACATCGGCACTATTGTTTAAACGGGCATCCGCAATGGCTAAAAGGGAACCTTTGGTGGTAGTTACCAAGGAAGGGATCCTATAGGTATGGGGTTTGCCATCGGTGGCATAGGTGGTTTTACTGCTGATAAATAAATCGTGTGAGATTTCAGGAGTCAGTAAGCTAAGTTTTTCAGTAGCCTTATAGGTGAAGGTGTAGTCTTCTACCTCCCCGTCATTGAAAACGTCACAGGGAGCTATGGGATCAATAGGGCTGTTTGAAGATCGCATGGCAACCCTCATTCTCGTGGTGCCTTCCACGGCTATAGCGCCAATAGCTTTATTGGAAAATTTAAGATCCGAACTGGTATTGGCTCCTGTCCAGCTAAATACCTCTTCCCCGGCATCATAAAAATCGCCATCGCCATTTTTATCGATCCAAACATGAACTCTTTTGTAAGTGGTAGCAGTGGCATTCGCAATTCCAAAATTAAAGGTATAACTGCCTTCAGGGAACAGCTCAACGTTGGAAGCGTCTACATGCTCGTAGCCCGTGTTTTCTGTTGCATGATCTAAAAGGTCGGCATTGGAAGCTGAGGTGCTCGATAGTTTTAAATAGTTTAAAAAACTTCCGGTAGAGGCCACAGCTTCCGGCTCGCAATAGGTGCCGTCTGAAGGAGGGGCAACAGGGAAACTAAGTTGGTAGTCTTCTACTTCCCCGTCGTTGAAAACATCACAGGGAGCTATAGGATCTATAGGGTTGTCCGAAGATCGCAAGGCGATCCTCATCCGGGTGCTGCCTTCAACGGTTACAACACCAATATTCTTATTGGAGAATTTAAGATCTGTACCGGTGTTGGCTCCGGTCCAGTTAAACACTTCTTCCCCAGCATCGGTAAAATCGCCATTCCCATTCTTGTCTATCCAAACATGTACTCGTTTATAGGCGGTAACGCTTGGATCCCCAACGCCAAAATTAAATGTGTACGTTCTTCCAGAGACCATCGCTATCGTGGAGGAGGTTACATTTTCATACCCGGTATTTTCGGAAGTGTGATTTAATAAATCGCCTTCTCCTGATGAAGTGCTCGATACCTTTAGGTAGTTTAAATAGCTGGCTGTAGAAGCTACAGCTTCTGGTTCGCAATACGTGCCAGCAGTTGGTGGAGTAACGGGACAACTGATTTGATAATCCTCTATTTCTCCGTCTGTGAAAACATCACATGGAGCAATAGTACCTATAGGGCTGTCCGAGGAGCGCATAGCTACTCGCATTCTAGTAATTCCTTCTACTTCAATAGCTCCTATCCCCTTATTGGAGAATTTAAGGTCGGCTGAAGTATTTGCACCTGTCCAGCTTAACACTTCTTCCCCAGCGTCCTCAAAATCGCCATCCCCGTTCTTGTCTATCCATACATGCACTCTCTTGTAGGCAGTGGCAGACGCATCCCCAACCCCAAAATTAAAGGTGTAGGATCCTTCGGGAGTCAATTCTACCGTAGTAGAGGTCACATTTTCGTAACCGGTATTCTCAGAAGTGTGATGTAATAAGTCCCCATCTCCCGCAGAAGTGCTGGAGAGTTTCAGGTAGTTTAAAAAGCTGGCTGTAGAAGCCACCGGATCTGGTTCGCAATAGGGATTATTGGTAGGTTCTTCCTGAGCATTACTAATGCTGCAGATAAAAGAAACAATACAAAAAAGTAGAGTTTTTTTCATAGTGATTGGTTAGGTTGGTTATTATTAAAATGGTTAAATCAGAGTTCTAATATAAAAAACAATTGTATTATGTTATACAAAAAGAAGAATAAATCTCGCAAGGCAGGAGAATTAAGAGATAAATTTAAGATAATTTAAGAAGTATAATCTTACTACTAACTATGAGCATATCTTAGCTCTAAATATAGGATGAGACTGTTGGTAGGAACACTGTAGCCATTGCCTTTTTTGCTGATTCTCCCAAGTAGTAGGTGTTGCTGGTTTTCTGTTTAAGTGCTAGAAGGTGGTGAGGGAAGGCTAATTGGAGCTACTACTTAGCAGTTTCGGGATTAGGTGACATGTCCTTTAGGGGTATTTAGTTGCTGGTGGTAAATAAGGTGGGGTTAATGGTCATCATTATCCATCCCCAATTATTTGTGTTTCCATCAAAATTTGCTTTTAATGCTTCCATTCCAGTAGTTGGGAATAACTGTGAGTACCCAGCTGTTATCGAGACATATTTTTGTAGTTTGTGGTTATAGGCCAGATCTAATTCACTTCCAAGTTGTTTCTTATTGGTGCCAGCTATGGGGGCCTCCGCAGAGAAATTATGTAGCGCAATATTCAGGCTGCCTTTTTCGCCAAGTACCAGTTTGGTTTTTAGATAGAGATCCACCAATCCAACATTGTTGATATGGTTGCCCACATAAAAATAATCCATATGGCCATTGAACTTGTGGTTGGTGCCATAAAACGGGGTAAAAGCCTTGTTCTTCCCGTTGGCGGAAATTCCGTTGTTATTTCCACTTAGTGCCTCCCCGCCAAGACCTATCTGCCATTTTTCTGTTATCCTATAATTGCCTTCCAGAGCGACAAGAAATGCGTTTAAATCGTTATTGGCGACATCCTTGCCCATCTGGTAGAAAATATTGGAGGTTAAGCTCCAAGGTCCTTCTTGGAATGTAAGGTGGGTTCCAAGGGTTTGACTGTATCTGGTCTGGTTGTTGCCATTATTGATGGGGTCTATAAATTGTACTCCATTATTCAAAAATAAAAGACTGGCAGAAAACCGATCCCATGTTCTGTTTCCCCAGAGATACTGTAAGCTTTTATAGGTGCCCGGTGTGGTTAGGGTAGTTCCGAAAAGATTTTCCGAATCTTGATTGTAGGCGAGGCCCAAATGGATGTTGAAATCCTGCTTGTGATACTTTAACAATAGGGCATCATGGCTACGTCCTTGTTGGGCCCATCCCACATTACCAAAAATCCGATGGTCATCATAACTAATTTCCTGTCTTCCCAATTTAACGGATACTCCTTCTTGCAGTAAAACCTCTCCCCAAGCTTGATGAATACCAAGTCCGTTCTCGTCAGATAGGTTTAGTTGGGGCACATCACCCCAAACCCTAACATCTTGGATGCTTAGATAAAAGGTAAGGCCTTCCAATTTGTAATCCGTATTAAGTCTTGTCCGTTGCGATACAAATAAGGCGGCATCCGTGTTGTCCGGGAATAGGGTCTTGTAGCCATGGCGATATTCGGATCGTGGACGTAATTCCGCGTCCAGGTTGAATTGTGCGTATCCCAAAGAAGTGATGAAAAAGCAAAATAGGATTTTGATGAGGTGCTGTGGTTTCATGCCGGGTCTGTTATTTATTGGGTTGAGCGATATCAAGAGAAGTAATTACACATTCTGTTCCTCCTAGTATACCAACTATCAGATGCAAAAATTTAATTTTCCGGTATAGTTTACTATGACGAAAATCAGCTCTGTCGTTTCTTACTAAAAAAATAGCATATGGGTGAGTGGAAGCCAATTTTCAATTAGGGCGCCTATAGGTCATTAATCCCTTGAAAGGTCTTGGCAACCAAGGATTTCTTAGAATTGCTTAGCGGTATCTTTTGGTTATTGGTCATTAGGATATAGCCCCCATCGTTCCTGAAATATTTTTGCATATAAGTAGGGTTCACCAAATAGGATTGATGTACCCTAAGAAAGGAAAATCTTTTCAATAGCTTTTCCATATCTTTTAGGGTGCGACTAATAAAAAGTTTTTGCCCATTTTGTAAAAACATGGAGGTGTAGTTGTTTTGACTCTGACAATAGAGTATGTTCTGCACCTCTACAAACTCCAGACCATCACTTACAGGGATGGCTATCTTGTTTTGTAAGATGTTTTCTTGTTTAAGGTAGGTTAGAAGGTTTTGAATGTCAGAGGAAGTCTCTTCATTAGAGTGCGACTTTTCTTGCCATAGCTTTATTGCCTCTTCCAGTTCCTCTTCGTCTATTGGTTTTAATAAGTAGTAAATAGCCTTGGCCTTAAAGGCCTTGATGGCATATCTGCTATAGGCGGTAGTAAATATAACGTCGAAGGGAAGTTTGTTGAATTTCTCCAGTAGTTCAAAACCGTTCATACCGGGCATCTCCACATCCAGAAAAAGCAGGTCTATATCCAATCTTTTTAAGGCTGGTAATGCCGCTATGGGGTCGGTGCCTTTAAAAACGACCTTAAAATTTGGGAATAATTGACGGATGTGAAATAATAGGCTTTCTACGCAATGTAGTTCATCATCCAATATCGCAATGTTCATTACCTTGTTCCGTTTAATTTATTAATATTAAAAACAACGCAAGTGCCCAAGGCCTTCCCCTTGTCATCCGTTTTGTCCACTATAGTATAGTTTACAGACTGGTCATAACTTTTGTTGAACAGTTTAATTCGCTCATTTACTATTTCGGTGCCCCTGCTTTTATGTGGTTTATAGGAGGATCTTTTATTTTCTTGTCGCCCTTGGCCATTGTCATCGATATGAATTTCTACCCTATCCATTCTTTTTTCAACCTTTATGGCAACACATTTAGAATCCTTTTTACTGGGTAACAGCCCATGCCAAATGGCGTTTTCTACAAAAGGCTGTAATAGCATGGTGGGAAGAAAAACCTTATTTGCTTCACTGCCAATTGAGTTGCAGATCGTGTAGGTAAAGTCACTGCTAAATCTATTTTCTTCCAATTCCAGATAATAGGTGGTGAGTTCCAATTCTTCTTGGAGACTGTGCATAGGTTTGTTGGCGGTCTCCAATACCATTCTTGTGAATCTAGAGAACTTCACCAAATACTTTACGGCTTTCTTGTTGTCGTTTTGCTGAATTAGATATTTGATGGAATTAAGGCAGTTAAATAAAAAATGTGGATTTAATTTCATCCTATTTGCCAAAATTTCTGCCTCCAATAAATTTCGTTTGTATTCTGCCGCTACCTTTTCCTTTTCTTGTTGATGGATGATGGATTGGGTTAGTTTTTTGTTCTGGTGGTTTCTGTACTGCAGCCATATTATGAGGGCCAAGGTTAGAAAGACTGCAGCTAATAGGAAAATGATAATCCCCCTATTTCTGATGGCTGCTTGTTGGTTAGCTATCTGGCTTTCTTGGTAGGCTTGTGTTTTCTTTAATAAGCCTATTTCTGTTTCCTTCTTTTCTAGATTAAATTGTTTACTTAGGGTAGCAATTTTTATTTCTTGGGAGGCCAGGTTTATGCTGTCCTGATAATCCCGCGCCTTTTTATAGTAGGAAAGTGCCTTGTTGTAATTGGACTTTTCTTCATATATGGCCGATATTATTTCAGAGATATTTACAATTAAGACCTTGTCCTTTAAATCTTCAGCTAGATTTAATGCCTTGTTTAGTCTTGCCAGACTTAGGTTGTACTTTTTTTGTTTAAAGGCAACTTCCCCTAGGTTGTAGAGGGTTAACGCTTGTCTTTGCTTATTTCCCAGTTCTTCAAAAATTTGATGGGCTTCCAAAAAGTAATCTTCGGCAATGTCTAGATGCTTGTTTTCCATAAGGTAACTCGCTCCAAAGGATTTTAAGGTCATGGCTATCCCATAGGTGTCATCCAGCTCTTGGTTTAATTTTAGTAGCTTTCGTAAATAGGAACGGGCTGTTTCGTGCTGGCGTAATTGGTCGTGGTAGCCGCTTATGGTTATGTAATTCATAGCCAAACCTAAACGGTTATCTCCTTCTTGGGCAGCCTCTAGGGCTCGCTGTAGGTAATGTAGGCCTTCTTCTTGTCTTTGTGGGATGGCCATAAAGGTATTGCCAAGCCCATTGCAAGCTATTTCTATGTTTAGTAAATTGTTTTCTGCTTCTGCTATCCGCAGTGCTTTCATATAAAAGTCAACCGCCAACTCATAGTCTGCATTATACCTTCCGGCAACCCCGGCGTTATTGGCAAATATCATCTTATCCAGGGAATGCCCCTCAAAATTTTTGGCAATTTCAAAGGCCTTTACATGAAGCGGTATGGATAGCGGGTATTGTTGGTGATAGCGGTATAGTAAGCCTAAGTTGTTGAGGGCCCGGGCGTATATAATGGAATTGGGGGCGTTTATTGCTTGGTTTACAGCTTCTGTGGCAATTTCTAAATCCTCTTCCCCGTGATCTGATTGCCTGTGAAGCTCTCTAGATATCTTTATCTTCAAGGCCGTCTTTAGGGAGTCGGTAGTCGCTGTGGAAAGCTCTTGTTGCAATTGGTCCAGTTTACTTTGGGCCATACACCCGGCCATAATAAAGAATAGTAAAAGAGCCAAATAATGAGGGCGTTGTCTTAATGCTGAAGCTCTATAAATCAAAATATCTTTTTTGTTGCCCATATCAAATTAGTGGTTCGGTCTGTTTGCGTAGGGTTAGCATTTATTTTAAAGAAGGGTGTAGGGAAGAACGCGGCTAAAAGTTTGGCATTGGAAATACGAATCAATGTTCTGAGACTTGTGCAAGGCAGTAGGTGGTTTTATGGAGGGTTGGGGGGTAGAAAACCTGCTGAATCCATTTCTTATAATGCTGCAATTGGGTACTATTATCGTCATTTCCCTGGGGGATTAAAAATTCAATTTAAATATAACCTACTTGTTTGGGTGATAGGGTGTTATATCGGTGATAGTGGTCCTATTGTCGGTGTCCTGTCTAACCCATTTATTATATAGTGGTTTTGGGTGAGAATTTCTGGGGATTCATTGAGTATGCCTCTATAAACGTAATTCTAATTGGGTTGCCGGGTTTACTAAATAGGGGGTGGCGTTTACTAGTTTGCTCTTGTGAACCGGATTAAATAAAGGGTGTTTTGAAGGGAATGGAAAAAAAAACAATTCAGGAATAAGTAAACAATCAATTTAAACAATTATGAGGAAAAATATTTTAATGACCACTTTTGCGCTCTTGGTTGCAGTGGGTGCAATGGCACAGGATGGCTTTCATAAAATAGGGGTTGGGGCCGAAATTGGACTCCCTATGGGGGACTTTGGAAAGGCATACAATAGTGGTTTTGGGGCTACGGGCAAAGTGTATTACGGGCTCAATGAAAACGCTAATATTACGGGGACCTTGGGATATATCCGTTTTGGATTGGACGGGGGTCCGGATGTTAGTGGGCATATGGGCATGGTGCCCATTATGTTTGGCTATCATCACGATTTTGATGGACTTTATATTGAGCCTCAATTGGGGCTAGTGGCATTGAGCTCCAAAATAGATATGTCTGGTTTTGGAGGGAGTTCTTCAGCTACCGAAGTGAGCTTGTCTCTTGGAGGAGGTTATAGCACCGGGGAGTGGGATTTTGGATTGAGGTATCAGATAGTGAGCAATGCCAATTTTTTAGGGGCGCGGATAGCTTATAATTTTTCAATATAAAATAAGAATACGTAAGAAATGAAATCAATTTATAGTAATACACTAGGCTTTTTAATTGTATCAGTAATGCTATTTGGCATCTCTGCCTGTTCTAAAGATGAGGGGCGCGGTGGTCTAGAGGATGTGTCAGGGGATAGTTATATAAGCATGAAGATCAATGGACAGGTGTGGAAAAGTGATTTGGCTGGGGTGACCACCTTTTATAAGGCGGCAGAAGAAGGAAATGAGGATTTCTTTACAGTGGGTATCTCAGGATTTAAATGCGGGGATTGCGATGCAGAAGCCGTGCTAGGGGAGGAGGTGGAGAGCCTTGGTATTATCATAGTGATCCCCATGAATAAATATAATGATCCTAAAGGAGCTTATGTGGCAGGTTCATTGGATGACGATAATCTGGATGCTAATGGGGAAAGTATGGTTGTTTTCCATAAATCAACTGTTGAGAAGGAGCAATTATGGGATTATTATATTTCCGATGATGTTGCTGGTAAAGTGAAATCTAAAAGAAGTGTGAAAATCAATGGTTTTAAAACAGGCAAATTTGGTTTCTATGGGGAAACCGTGGAGGGATATACTCATCTCTCCGGTACTTTTGAGTACGATCTGTTTAAAGCTATGGGCGAGGCTGAAAGTCCAGAAAAACTGGTGATCACCGAGGGGAAATTTCACTTGGATGCGCTATCATTTTATAAAGGTTTCCTATAATGTAAGCATACAAGTTGAGTTAGTTGCAATGGCAAGGTACCTTTGGAGCCTTGCCATTTTAATTTTACCTATACTTGTCACTTTTGTGGGTATATTTAGATTGTTTAAAAGATTTAATAAAGGAGGATAAGGTGAGGAGGTATAAATTAGCTTTGATAGGTAGTGGATCGCTAGGAAGCATCATCGGGAAGGTTGTTACCGAAGATTTGCATGATAGTTATGAGGTGTTAGGTATTTTTAGCGAAAGGATAGAAAATGCAACAAAGTTAGCAGATGAGCTTGGCTGCAAGGTGTATAAAACGTTAAACGAGGTAATAAACGATAAGCCAGATTACATTGTTGAAGCTGCCTCTCCAGAGGTGTTTAAAGATATTGGAATGGAAATTCTGGAAAACGGCATAAGTTTAATTCCTTTATCGGTTGGCGCTCTTGCAGACGGGGAATTTTACAATAAGGTAAAAAAAACAGCCTCGGATCATGGTTGTCGCGTTCATATACCCTCCGGAGCAGTAGGAGGTTTAGATGTTTTGCGTGGATCTATGTTGATGGAGGAGGTAGAGGTAAGTATTACCACGGAAAAATCCCCTAGATCACTAAATGGAGCTCCATATTTAGGAGGCAGGGAGCTTTCTGAGGATAAAGTAGAAGTAATATTTAGTGGTTCTGCGTTGGAGGCAATAAAACATTTTCCAAAAAATGTTAATGTTGCGGTGGCTACTGCCTTGGCAGCAACGGGAGTTGAAAATACTAACGTATCTATTAAAAGTATACCTGGGTTTAAAAACAACAAGCATAAGATTGTGCTTGTGGGAGAAACGGTAAATGTTAGTGTGGTGATTGAGACAACACCATCTAAGGACAATCCTAAATCTAGTGCACTAGCGGCATATAGTGTAATTAGCTTGCTTAAAAACTTAGTGTCTCCTATTGCTTTCTAATAGGCTTAGTAGCTGGCAGGATAATGGATTTATCTGCCTGTTGTGATTTTTTAAATATCCTATGGAAAAATGTATTCTTTTATTATTGTACCTATGTGCTACCTGGCAATAAAAAAAGGCTTTAACATTGCTGTTAAAGCCTTTCGTACTCGAGGTGGGAATCGAACCCACACTCCAAAGGAACTGGATTTTGAATTCTCGATTGTCTGGTCTTATATGGCTCTAAATGGCTTATAAACAGGTTGTTAGTGTTTTTTGAAGAGCCATATAAAACCATATAAAACCAAGAAAAACCATCATTTGTTGTACCTATGTTGTACCTAGAATTCGTATATTTAATACAAACTAGTGGTTATGGGGTCAAGTATAAAGATAACGCTTCGGAAAAAAGCAAACAAACAAGGTCATTTCCCCTTAGCTGTTCGAATCACCAAGGACAGGAAAACCAACTATTTGTATATTGGACATTATATCGACGCTAAATATTGGGATAAAGAAAAACTAGAGGTAAGGAAATCCCATCCAAATTCTCAACGCCTAAATAATTTGCTCGTACAAAAGTTGGCTGAAGCCAATCAAACTAGAATAGACCTTCAAACACGGAAAAATGATATTTCGTCTAAGCAAATAAAAAAGGAGATCGCAAATCCTCTTTCCAAAACTAGCTTTAAGGAAATTGCTGACCAATATCTAGAAGGGTTGGAAAAAACAAATAAACTTCAACGTTTATCATCTGATAAAGCTCGAATTGGTCATTTTATCAGGTTTGTTAACAATGAAGAATTAAGCTTTCAGGAAATTGATGAGACCTTGTTGCGCCGCTTTTCTCTTTATTTGAAATCAACTAGAAATCTATCCCAACGTTCGGTGGTTAACAATTTAATTGTTTTAAGAACCCTTTTCAACAAAGCTATACGATTAGGAATTGTGGACCAAAAACAATATCCCTTTGGGGCCCACAAAATATCTTTAAAATTTCCGGAAACAAAAAAAGTAGGATTGAATATAGAGGAAATACAGTCTCTTGAGGCATTGGATGATTTATCTAAGCAGGAATTTAATGCCCGAAGTATTTGGCTCTTTAGTTTTTATCTTGCAGGAATGCGAGTCGGTGATGTTCTACAGATAAAATGGAATAATATTTATGATGGTCGGTTACACTATCGTATGGGAAAGAATAATAAGCTGTTGTCATTTAAATTACCCGATAAAATAAACGGGATACTTAAGGTTTATGAAAAGGACAAGCGATTTGATGATGATTTTGTTTTTCCTGAAATGAAAACGGCCAATCTGAAAAATCCCAAGGATTACTTTAAAAAATTGAAAAACGGGAATAGAAAGGTTAATAAATACCTAGGCAAAATTGCAGAAAAAGCGGGGATAACAAAAAAGCTTACCATGCATATAGCTCGTCATAGTTTCGGTAATATAGCAGGTGATAAAATACCTATTCAGATGTTGCAAAAACTTTATCGGCATTCCTCGGTGACCACCACCATAAATTACCAGGCAAATTTTATGCATAGGGACACAGATAATGCTTTGGAGAAGGTCATTAATTTTTAATTCCCTTCCGATGGCTATAGAGAAAAATATCTAACCAAGGTCATATCCAAATAATTATAGAACATTAATTGTATCTTTACAGTGAGTAAATAAAATTACAATGGACTTACAGGCGGATTTAAAATGGATACACAAAGAGCTCGATAAAGTAAAAGACCCTATATTTATCGAAGCAATAAAGAATATGCTGAAATACAATAAGAAAGTATCATCGGAGCGTATCAGTATCGAACAGTATAATCAGGAAATTGACACATCCATTGCTCAAATAGAAAGCGGACAGACGTACACTCACCAACAAATGGAAGAGCGCATTAAAAAATGGGGAAAACAATAATCTGGACCCATCAGGCAGATGCAGAGCTCAATGAAGCCTTTTTGGACTTATTGGAGCAATCCGAGTCGCTTGAAACCACCACTAAGATCATCACTGAAATTTATGAATCGGCTGCGATATTAGCGACCAATCCAGAGATATATAAGTTGGATATCCTCAAGGAAAACAATAATGGGAATATCAGGGCATACGAAAAACACACCTATAGAATATCCTATTTGGTGGAGGAGGAGGCCGTATATATTATCCGTGTACGCTACGCAAGAAAGGAACCACTTGGATATTAAGAATTCCTAAGGCCCAAAATTTAGGCCGCCCCAACTTTCTAAAAACCAATTCTCTTTGTATTTGGAATAATCCGTAAGCTCGTCTTTAAACCCGTTATAGGCTTCCTCCTCTTGAGAGGTGGTAGGGCCCATGAGCGTTTCCAGGGCGTTCCATCCTGCTCGGAGTGTGTTGGCCTGTGCCAGACGCTCCCGCTCATTGGCAACGGTCACCAAGGCCTCCTTGAATCCGTTTGCCATATGGTGCTCTACGAGTTCCAGTGGCAAATTGGGGGTTATCCTGTCCAACACGTAACTATATGCCGCTTGTTTATAAAGTCCGCATTCCATTAAATGCCCCATCCAAAGGCTTTTTAAATTGTCCTGTCCTTTGGCTATTATGTGATTTAGGCTGACAGGTTGCCTGGCCATGACACTAGGAAGCTCAGGGGACGATAGTAGGTAGTCCTGCATTTTCGTTGAAAGGGCGACCGTTACTTTATATTTGGAATAAAGAGAACCTACCCAGAGTTTTCCTCCCTGCTCTTCAAAATAAAAGCCCCTGGCGTTGAAAAAGGCGATATAGTCCCTTGGGGATTTCTCAAAGGGCGCCTGCATCCGTTCGGCATACCGATGGTAGGCTTTTAGGGCCAAGGTATCATACCGCTCCCTAAAGGTTGGTACCATAGCATTATAGAGTTTTGGGAATACCATGGGCAAAAATAGGGCGGTGGGCCCCGGCTTTATCTCTTTGGCGGATTTGCCGTGCAGCAGCCCTTCCAATAGCTTTTCGTTTTCACGTGCAAAACCAGGAGGTACATACGGGTTTACGCTTGTCTGTAATAAATAACTGCCCAGATCCACTGGTACTTGGTGGAGCTTGGAATTCGCATAGGTCAGGGTGCCCTCATTGTATCGTACGCCCAGACTTTGGACAAGCGCACCAAGGACCTCCCTTTGGTCCAACGTACTAGTGAACAGCCGATCCCTGGCCCGTTGAATAAGGTCGGCCTTCTTTTGCAATTCCTGCTTTTCCTTATTCATGGCGGAGGTATATAGCTTCTCACTAAAAGGATAGTAGTGGGAGGTGATTACCTTCCACAAGGTCCGGTTATCGGTATGTAAGTGTTTCTTAAGGAAGAGAAAGCGCTCCGATTTCATCATTTCCCTAACCAGAACATCTAAAGGAGTTTTAAGGATATGCTCGGAGAACAGGGGTTTGTATCGCAAATCTCGATAGGTCTTTTGGAAGGCTTCCCTCAAGCAGCGTTGGAATTCCAATTCCAATTGCCTGCTGTCCATGTACATTTGGGTGTGTTCGGTTTGGAACAACTCGGGGTTCTCTTGGATGCCTAGACCCCTCCCAATCTCGTCGCTGCGCAACACATAGCCCGATTTATCATAGATGGTGAAATCCACCACCTCTCCCTGATCGTTGTAGTTTAGCCTACAATCGAGCTTTTGATGGGAGTCCAGAACATCTGGGAGGTGCACGGGACGGAGGGTCCTAAATAGTTTATAGGTAGTTTGTACTTGCTTTTCCAGTCGTTTCTTCACCATGGGCAATAGGGCCGATTCCTTATTGCGCTCGAAGACTTGTTGGAGTTTGGGACCGGAGAATTGGGGGTGCACGGTATAGCCGCCAATAAACCGGGATCGGTATCCTTCCTTGGTGGCAATGCCATAAGCTAGCCCTACCCTACCGGAACGCTCCACTACCTTCAGTTGGATATGGTACTTTTCCAGTAGTTTGCCAAGCTCGTCAAAACTCCGCACCTTATGTTTTTGCAGGGTATTGTTCAAGATGTCCTGCATATAGTATCGGACCCCGTTGCTTTCCTTGTGGTTAAACTGGGGCGTTTCCAGTTTGGGAAGCTCCCGGACCGATCTTTTTTCTGGGGAGGGGGAAAGCCCATACTTTTTCTCTAGGTGCTTCTGGGCAGCCATACTCCTTCTATAGTCAAAGGAAAGGTTGATCTGGGTACAATCCTCCCTAATGGTACTAGAGACGATGTGCACGTGTTCGTGCTCGGTATCGTGATGTCGTACCACAATAAAAGGCTGCTCCCCATAGCCCATATACTCCATATAGGCTTTGGCCAGGGCCAAAAAGGTATCATTGTCTAGGTGTTCGCCACGGGGGAGGTTCAGGGTGGCATGTACGTAGCGCTTTTCAGAGGCATGGCGGAAGCCCAAAAAGACAAGTACCTGTTCGAAGACCTTGAGGTTTGTATCCGTATCGGAATAGGTATTGTGGAAGCCGAGAATGGTCGATTCCGGTTTCCCCAGTACGTATTTCAGTACGCCTTGCACTTTGTTACGGTATAGGAGTCGTGCGATCATGATCTTTTTGTTGATTATTATTCCCAAGGGCAGCTTTTCACTTCGCTAGAAGTAGGAGTTTTGCGTAGCGCAAAACATAACTTGCTATCCGTTAAAAACGGATAATCCTATATAAATATAATACATTAACTATCCGTTAAAAACGGATAATCCTATATAAATATAATACATTAAAAAACCAACTTAAAAGACTTATTTACAGTATTTTACGCCTCAAAACCATATGAAGCCATATGAGACCATATAAGACCAGCCCTGGTTTAATATGGTTTTATATTTTATTCGAAAAGATGGTGGGAAAAGGGTTAAATAGGTCGATTACATAGCGAGGGAGAAAAAGGGCAAGGGGTTTTTCGCCCCTTGAGCTTTGGTGCGGGGCCGAGGCTGTCGGGCAAGACTGATGGAGAAATCCTCCCCTAGCGGATGGGTAAAATGTGGGTAGGGAAAAGAATAGGCTCGGAAGGTAGGTCCGATGGCCGCAGGGGCATGGTAAATATTATAAGTTTAATTACTACCTTCTGGGTAAGCAGGCTCTATCAAAAAAAAAGATTTGAGCTTTCAAAAGTTTTAAAGGGAATCCTTAGATCCATCCGAAATTGCCTATTAATCTAAGCGGGAGCTAAAATAAATCCTACTATCATTACTCGTTTCTATAATGACATAATATACCTATACAATTCATAAGCACTCCATAAAATTATTATAATTGCGAATATTCTAGCAAAAAAAAACCTTATATCATAATAATGATCGCTCGTCTCCTTACTAATATAATGGTCTTTTTCTTCAATTTTTCCCGATTTTTTTGTGCATTCCAGTAACCTATTGGAAAAATATAAAAATATTGAACAAATAATTATCATTAATATATACTTAAGATAGCTCATTTTGACAACAATTTTCAGTTATTAATAAATTTTTCAATCAAGTTTATCTTCAAACTTTTATTTTGAAGAAGTATTTGAGTTGATAATGTAGATCCAGGGATTCTTTTTATTAAAATATCCGTGCCTAAGTCAACCCCAAAAGCCCCAATTGTAATCCCACCTTTCGACCAATTGGCGTTTGCTGCTGATTCTAATATAGAACCCGAAAATGAGACTCCGCTTCCAATCCCTGCAATTGGAACCCCAAATCCGGTACCAGCACCTGTCAACGTTAATCCATAGCCTGCTACGGCCATACCGTCCCCGACATTCTGTAACATTATTTCAATTTCTGAACCGTTGACCCGGAGGGTCGTACCCCAATCGATC